>NZ_JBFSUX010000011.1:31671-114362 GCF_041467595.1 Vibrio sp. 10N.247.311.13
AAATCTGCCGGCACTGCCTTCGATGGTTCGAATCCGTCTCCCTCCACCATATTCTCCTTAATTGGAAAATCGAAAAGCCAACTCATGGAGTTGGCTTTTTTCGTTTCTGAGCTTTATCTCTTACTAAACGTGTCTTCTAAAACAACCCTCAACTTCCTAAACACTAACCCGCTCCTACAAATAACTAAGCGATCTAGCCCATTCAAACATCAGTGATCCCATACTTCTGCATGACGCTCACAAGCCAGATAAGCAGCGCAGCCTAAACAATGGGTCGATATATGTTCTTCGCATTCGTTCGCAATTATCTGTTTCTGCTGCAAAGTAACCTCAGGCTCCAATACGGGTTCAAAGAACTTTGTCATTACTCATTACATCCAAATAAAATCAGTTAGTTAGTCTCAGGTTAATCCAATCTTTAACTAAGATACATATCATTAGACGCAAAAAAGCCCCTGCTGATTTCTCAGCAGGGGCTTTCTATTATTTGGTGTCATTCCGAATAACTACATCCTATTGATGTTGAGTTAAATCCTGGAATTAACCTTGAATACCAACAATTAACCAAGGTGCATTGTTAGTTGTTAGGTCACGCTCTAGGTGCCAGATATCAGTGATATCTTCTTCAACGCCATCCGCTGTGTCACGGTAACGACCGCTAAACTGAAGGCTTAGCTGTGCTTTGCTACAATCGTGGTCTGCGCGAACGATTTCAGCATCAACGTACATTACGTCTGTGTGCTGATCACCGTCTAGCTTATTACGCTCAGCTTTTAGGTCTTCAAATAGGCTTGGAGATACGTATTCTTCAATCGTGTTTAGCTCGTTGTGATTCCATGCACCTTGCAGTGTACGGTAGTGCTCACGAGAACCATTGATGAATGCCGCTTGATCAAAGCCCGGTGGGTAGTTATGTGGAACATCGCTTTGTGCACCAAAACCGAAACCACCAGCAGCGCCTTGTGATTGAGGTTGTGTTTGCTCGAAGTTATGAACATTTGGTTGTTGCTTAGGTTGTTCAAACTTGTTCTGACCCATGCCGCCGAATGCTGGCTGTTGGCCACGTGCATTCTGCTGATTCATTGAGCCCTGCTTCGCGCCCAACATTCCGCGTAGGAATTTAAACGCTAGGAAAGCAATCAGACCCATAATCAGAATATCCATGAACTGGATACCTTCAAATGCGCCACCAAAGAATGCAGCTAAAAGACCACCAGCAAGTAAACCACCTAGCAGACCGCCCATAAGGCCTTTCTTGCTAGAGTTAGCTGCTGTGTTCTTACCTGTTTGATCTTGACGGATCGAATTCGTGTTTTGTTGTTTTGGTGCTGGAGCCGTTTTAAAGCTTTTGCCAAATGACTTACCACCACCAAACTTTTTCGCTTCCGCGATTGGCGTCACCGCGACTGTTACCAACAGGATCGCGACTAGTGAGAAAAATCGTTTCATTATTATCCTTTATAGGTTTTTTATCTTTCGACACCTTAATCATACTCGTTAACAAAGAACAATGAAATATTCACGACGTTTACACATGTATCATAATATTGCGGCTATTAATTGATTACTAAACTAGCGAAGGGATTGACGGCACTCTGGGGCGCCATTAAAATATTGAACGATGTTCATTTAATAGAAAGTACCCATGGCAAGACGAAACGATCACACTCGCGAACAATTAGTGCAATTAACCTTAAAAACGGTGACCGACTTCTTAGAAGAGCACTCTTATCACGAGTTAAGTCTACGCAAAATCGCCAATATGATTGGTTATGTTCCAAGTACCTTGGTGAATGTATTCGGCAACTACAACCTATTGCTATTGCATGTTGTTGCTCAAACATTAGATGAACTGGCGTCAGAATCTGCTGTAGCAGTTGAACAATCGAGCAATCCTCAGCAAGCTCTATTCAACCTTGCCTACTGCTACCACGATTTTGCACAAAAACACCCTCACCGTTGGCAGCTTATCTTTGAGCACAACATGAACGGTGAAAACCTTCCTGAATGGCAATCGAACCGCATCGATAGAATGACAGGCATGCTAGAGCAGTTGCTAGTAGCGATTGCTCCTGAACATACGAAAAGCGAAGTCGTTAAAGCTAGCCGTGTATTATGGTCTGGAGTACATGGAATTACTCTACTTAGCGTTGATGATAAATTTTTCGCCGCTGAGCCAATCGATGGTAAAGAGTTGATCAATAACCTAGTCTCAAACTACTTAACCAACTGGTAATCATCCAAGGAAAGACAATGAACAACAGCAGCCAATCTTCGCTGTTAACGCAAAAAAGGTTCCTACCCTACTTTATTACCCAATTTCTAGGAGCCTTTAACGACAACATATTCAAAAATGTCCTGTTACTGTTTGTTGCTTTCGCAAGCGTAGACACGCTGCCTATTTCCAGCAATCTATTCATTAATTTGGCCGCTGGCCTGTTTATTCTGCCCTTCTTCCTATTCTCAGCTTTAGCCGGTGTACTGGCTGATAAATACGAAAAATCGTGGTTTATCCGTAAAGTTAAGCTCCTTGAAGTGGTGATCATGTCACTGGGTGCGATCGGATTTATCTATGAAAGCTACGGGATATTACTTCTGCTCCTGTTCCTTATGGGAACGCAGAGTGCTTTCTTTGGCCCGGTGAAATACGCCCTGCTTCCACAACAATTAGAAACAAAAGAACTGGTATCTGGTAACGCTCTCGTCGAGACAGGTACATTCTTAGCGATCCTGATTGGTACTCTCGGCGCAGGCATCATTGCATCTGAAGAAGGCGCGAAGCTCATTGCTGCGGTGTGTATTGTTTCGTTCGCCGTGCTTGGCTATGTATCAAGCTGGTTTATCCCACAAGCGCCAAGTAATGCACCAGACCTTAAAGTAAAGTGGCAACCTGTAAAACTGACCCGCGCGACACTGGCGATTGCAAAAAAAGATCGCCCGACCTTTCAAGCTCTGATGTCTATCAGCTGGTTCTGGTTCCTTGGTGCGGCTTACCTAACTCAGTTTCCCAACTTCACTAAACTGCATCTAAACGGCACTGAAAGCTCCGTCGCCTTTTTACTGGCACTATTCTCGGTAGGCATTGCAATCGGCTCTTTAGCTTGTGATAAGTTATCTAATCACCGAATTGAAATCGGCATCGTGCCAATGGGCAGCTTAGGTATCTCGATCTTCGGTCTTCTGATGGCGATATCCATCCCGGAGTCTTTGCCTGACTTTAGTTCTTTCCATCAATTCGTAACCTACTCAGAGCTGTGGCCACTGTTTGCTTACCTTCTGCTTCTGGGTATCTCTGGCGGTGTCTTTATTGTTCCTCTGTATTCACTGATGCAGTTACGTGCCAAGCCCGACGAGCGTGCCCAAGTGATTGCCGGGCTCAATATCTACAACTCACTGTTCATGGTGGGAAGTGCGGTATTAGGTATTGTTTGCCTTAGTGTTCTAGATCTTTCAATTCCGCAGCTGTTTATCTTGCTCGCAGTGGGCAACACTTTGGTGATGCTGTACCTGTTTTATCAGGTGCCTATCTACGCTTTCCGCTTCTTTACGTGGGTGGTCACTCACACCATGTACAGAGTTAAACATAAGAACTTACATCACCTGCCAGAAAAGGGCGGTGCGTTGATTGTCTGCAACCATGTGAGTTATATGGATGCACTGCTGCTGAGTGCGGTTTGCCCTCGCTTGATCCGTTTTGTGATGGAAGAGGATTACACCAAGTTGCCGCCAATTCGACGCTTCTTGAAAAGAGCTGGGGTGATTCCAATCTCCGCGACCAACCGCAACTCGATTCGAAACGCTTTCAAAGAAGTAGAGCGTGCCCTGCATGAAGGTCACATCGTGTGTATTTTCCCAGAAGGAAAGCTCACCTCTGATGGCGAAATGGCTGAGTTCATGCGTGGTATGGAGCTGATCATCAAACGCTCCCCTGTCCCAGTGATTCCTATGGCTCTTAAAGGATTATGGGGTAGCTACTTTAGTCGTTACAAAGGCCGTGCCTGCAAAGGGTTACCCACTCGCTTCTGGACTAAGCTAGAGATAGAAGCTGGCGAGCCGATTTCACCTAAACAAGCCTCTTGTGAAACGCTTCGACAGTCAGTCTCTGACCTTCGCGGATCATTACGCTAGTTAACCAGCCCTTTATTCATATCAGTTGAACAAGCGTTAAGTTTTCCTTAACGTTTGTTCAATTCATTTAGACTTACTTATCATTTTATTGAACGTATAGTGGTCTCATCACAATAACGCCACAACAAAACAAGACTCTAAATACAATGAATCTAAAAAAGTCCGCTCCATTTTATCTTGCTGCACTGTTTTGCTTAACGCCTTGGGTTAGCTCACCGACAGCCCTGGTTATCGGTTTCCTGCTTGCTAGTTTAGGATTAGTCCCTGAACACTTGGAAGTCGGCAAACTTACCAAAAAGCTACTGGCCTACTCTATTGTTGGCTTGGGTTTTGGTATTCAGTTTGAAAAAGCATTAGCAGTAACAGGCGATGGTATTGGGCTCATTGTAACGACGATTATCGGTACATTAGTCATTGGTTGGTTCTTGGCGAAACAAATGGGGCTAGACCGCACTACGGGCTATCTTATATCTTCTGGTACCGCGATTTGTGGTGGTAGCGCGATAGCAGCAGTGGCACCCGCGATCAAAGCAGACGATGAACAGATTGGCTTGGCATTAGCCACCGTATTCGTGTTGAACTCGGTTGCTCTATTCTTATTCCCGATGATTGGTCACGCGCTTGAACTCAGCCAACAAACATTTGGTACTTGGGCAGCTATTGCGATTCACGATACGTCTTCTGTAGTAGGTGCAGCTTCAGCGTATGGCGAAGAAGCACTGACGACAGCGACAACATTGAAGCTCGCTCGCGCACTTTGGATCATCCCAATCGCTTTAATTAGTGCGATGATCTTCAAGAACGATCAAAAGAAGATTACGGTTCCCTACTTCATTTTCTTCTATTGCGCCGCTATTGCGGTGAGTGACTTACTGCCACAATTTGAGATGGTCTATCAAGGAATCTTTGATGTGTCTAAGCGAGCACTGGTCGTGTGTTTGTTCTTAATTGGCTGTGGTATTTCAGTTGAGAAGTTAAAAGCGGCAGGGCCGAAACCACTGATGTTTGGTATTACAATGTGGGTCATGATCTCAACGGGTTCATTGGCGTGGTTAACTCTCGCCTAGCCTGCAAATAAACACTTTAGATGATTGTCTGGTTACCTAGACACTCGGGTTAGCGAGCAGAAAAACAAAAAGGCAAAGCTCCAATGGGCTTTGCCTTTATCGTTTGTGGTAAGGGTATTCTTTGTTGTAACAATCACGAATCAAACAGGGGCTTATCACTCTTCTTGCTCTCTCTTTTCATTAAAACAAGTACCACAACCAACACAAATGCTGTGAGCTCAGCCAACGAACGAGTCAACCCCGATGAGATGATCGCTTGGCCTATCTGCAGTAAAACCGCAATGATGAGGGCAATTTTCATAATAAGACCTTATTCTATAATCCGTTATTTATATGGCTTATTATGATGGATGGTTATAAAGATAATAAATTCTGTTTTGAACTATCTAATTGCTAAATTAACTAACCTAACGCAACTGCCCTTCTAACCACTTAATAAAGGTTCTTACCTTAGGTCGTTTTTCCGTGCCTAACGGGCAGATTAAGTCATACCCTTGGTCTGTATCCATGCTCGGATAAGGTGTTATGAGCTCGCCAGTCTGAACATACTGCTTAACAAAATGATAGCGCCCCATCGCGACACCGATATTGCTGAGGGCACTTCTTACGCCCATATCCCGGTGGCTCACACAGTAAAATTGCTCAAACAAGTTCACATCTAAGCCGTGGTGTTTAATCCAACGCTGCCATACATCTGACCCTAGTGCATGAATGAAATTAATCCGGTGCAGCGATTCTAAGCCATCATCAAAGATGTCGTGTTCAGCCGCGTAACTCGGTGTACATACCGGAATATACTTTTCACCAAACAGGCGCTGTCGATGCATGTCTTTGAGATTTTCAGCACCATAGTAAATAGCGACATCGAGATGATTTTGATGAAAATCCTGCTCTTCTTGCGAGAAAATATTGAGATTAAACTTTGGGTATCGCTGTTTAAAATCAGCCAACCTCGGCAGTAACCAACTGTTGGCAAATGCAGGACTGGTACCGATATTGATCTGTCCATACAAGTCTGTGTTGGTAATGTCTTCGATCTCACCAAAAATAGAGCTTAACGACTTGGATAACGTTCGTTGAAAGCGCTGACCTTCTTCCGTTAGTTCCAGTTTACGAGTCCCTCGCACAAACAAGTTAAATCCGAGTTCACCTTCTAACACTTTGATTCGATGGCTAACGGCTCCCTGAGTCAAATGCAACTTTCTAGCCGCTAGCGTAAAGCTCATTTTCTCTGCAGTAACATTAAAAGTATGAAGATTTCTAAGTAAAGATTGATGGTTAGCCATACGAACTCATGCATTAAAAATTTTAATTCATACTACTACCCGTTTCGTTTGTTTGCATTAAGAAATAAGTTTTTAATAACCGCAGTTACTTAAAATCCTGCCTCGATCAATATTTGACTCCATACGTTGACGAGCAGAAACATTAAAAAAATTAATTACAAACTTAGGGGCACATATGAATATACTCGGGTATATGCAAAAAGTAGGTAAGGCATTGATGGTTCCCGTAGCCACACTGCCAGCTGCAGCAATCCTTATGGGGATCGGCTATTGGTTGGATCCTGTTGGTTGGGGTTCTGAAAGTATCTTAGCCGCATTCTTGATCAAATCTGGTGGCGCGATCATCGACAACATGGCGGTTCTATTCGCGGTGGGTGTCGCATTTGGTTTGAGCCGTGATAAGAATGGTTCTGCGGCACTGTCTGGCTTTGTGATGTTCCTCGTCGTCACCACGCTACTTGCTCCGGGCTCTGTTGCTCAGTTAATGGATGTTGAACTCAGTGAAGTGCCTGCGGCATTTGGCAAAATCAGCAACCAATTCGTAGGTATCATTGTGGGTATCATCTCTGCTGAGATCTACAACCGCTACTCAACGGTTGAACTTCCTCAAGCTCTAGCGTTCTTCAGCGGTAAGCGTTTGGTTCCTATCCTGACCTCAATCGCAGGTATGGCTCTCTCTTTTGCTCTACTTTACATCTGGCCAGCTGTTTACGACGCTCTGATCGTTCTGGGTATTAAACTAGAAAGCATGGGTGCGGTGGGTGCTGGTCTGTTTGGTTTCTTCAACCGTTTGTTCCTATCAGTAGGTATGCACCACGCTCTTTACCCTGTGTTCTGGTTCGACGTTGTTGGTATTAACGACATTCCAAACTTCTTAGGCGGCGCGCAATCTATCGCTAACGGTACGGGTATTCCAGGTAAAACTGGCATGTACCAAGCGGGCTTCTTCCCTATCATGATGTTTGGCCTACCAGCAGCAGCATTGGCGATGTATCACTGTTCTGATGCGAAAAACAAAAACCAAGTATTCGCAATCATGCTTGCGGCAGCTATGGCTTCATTCTTCACGGGTATCACAGAGCCACTAGAATTCAGCTTCATGTTCCTAGCACCCGTGTTGTTCCTACTGCACGCAGTATTAACAGGCCTATCGCTTTACATTGCAGCAAGCATGGAATGGATGGCAGGCTTCGGCTTCTCTGCTGGTTTCGTTGACCTAGTACTATCAAGCCAAAACCCACTCGCGGTTAACTGGTACATGCTACTGGTTCAAGGTGTGGTGTTCTTCGCGCTTTACTACGGTATTTTCCGCTTCGCTATCATCAAGTTCAACCTACGTACTCCAGGTCGTGGTGAAGAGATGGAAGCAGAAAAAGAAACTGAAACGCCAGAAGCATTGGCTAACCTAACCAACAGCTACATTGAAGCGGTTGGCGGTGCAGACAACATTCTAGAAGTCGATAACTGTATTACTCGTCTACGCTTAACTGTGAAAGACTCAGGTGCAGCAGACAGCGAGAAACTGAAGAAACTCGGTGCGGCAGGTGTGGTACCGGTTGGGAAAGGTGGTCTACAAGTTATCATTGGTCTAGGTAAGGTAGATAAAGTCGCTGAACAAATGAAGAAGGCACTCGCTTAACGCCAAATCTTGAATGACACGATAAATAATTAGAATTTGTGACGGCTTCACCACCGTCACAACCCCCTGAAGCGCAATTACGACTAGTCACCGTGTATTGCGCTTCATTTTATTGCTCTTCGCTCTATTTAGAACGGGTCTGCTGTAACCACTGCGCCAATCCAGCGCGCGAAACCTTAATACCATGTTGTTCCTGCTGAGGCATTCGATAATACTCAATAGGAAATTTGAACCGTTCAAGACGACCAGTTAACTGCTCGATAAACCACTCTTTGGTTGGCAACTCAGCACAATCGACAATCGCTGCAGGTCGAAATCCGAACTCATCATCTTCAATGGGAACAATAAAAGCCTGATTAACCTCAGACAATTGATTGAGTACTCGCTCAATTTCTTCGCAATGAATGTTCTCACCACCAGAAATAAACTGGTTGTCGGCACGGCCAATAATCGACACTTGTTCGCCAAGCCACTCACCAAGATCTTTGCTATCAAACCAACCGCTCTTATCAACTAATGGCGTTAAGTTACCTTGATAGTAATACCCGGACGCGAGCGTCTCGCCACCAATAAAGATACGTTGTTCTTCAATTTTTAGCTGGCGATGGTTAAGGACAAAACCGGCGGTGCTGCCGGCATCAACGGGCTTCGCGGTCACGGTTGAAGCCGCTTCAGTCATGCCGTATCCAAGCCATGTTTCGATGCCCATTTGTTGAGCTTCGAGCCCAAGTGCTTCTGGTATATGACTACCACCCAAAAGTACATGCGTTAAAGTAAGTGCTTGCTTACTCTTTAACAATCGATGTAGTTGAGTAGCGACCAATGAAGCATGACTGCATTCTTCTATATCGGTTTCAAGCTGACCTGTGCCTATTTTGATGCAACCACCAGCCGCCAACCAACGATGAACTATCGCCAGCCCCGACACATGGTACATAGGTAAACTCAGTAACCACGTGTCACCTTGTTGATAACGAAACACCTCAAGCAGCCCTGACGCAGAGCATAGGTGCTGCTCAAGTGTATGAGCGACCGCTTTTGGGTTTCCGGTAGAACCTGAAGTGAATACGATGCTCGCTAGATTTTGCGGATTGAAATTGGATTCTTGAGGTGTCGTTATCTGCTCATCATCACCATCAAACTTCAGTTCACTTAGGCAAGGCAAGGTCACCAACTGAGTATTCAAATCGGCAGTCTCTGATTGCTCTATTCCGCTATTGCCCAAGAGCCAAAGGTAGCTCTGTTGATCTGCTTGATATAAGGAATCGAGCTTTTGCTTCAGGCGTAAACTAGGCTGAGGCATCGTAAACGCACAAACCACACCCAAATTGAGTGCGGCAAGATAAACAGGGATCACTTCAGCTTGATTCTTACCAACAATCGTCAGTACATCACCTTCAGATAGGCCTTGATGAGATAGCTGTTGTTGGTACTCACTAACCAACACAAACACTTGCTGCCAAGTATAAGTGCGGTGAGTGGTCACTAACGCTGGTTGAAGTGGGTTTTGCTGCGCCCACTTTACCCAGAGCGGGGGATGATTAGATTGTGGGCGCATCATATGATAACCAAAAATAGATTAAGAACTTGTTAAGCTAACTAAATAGCCATTCAAATAGCTCGGTCTAAGAAGACCAAATCAATTGTTGCTTTTCAAGCGTAGAGACAGGCAACTGACAGCCCGGCCAAGAAACCTCTAGCTGCTGCTTGAACAAGCCAATCGTATCCAACCCCGGCACTTCATTTGGCAAATATTGCTGCGCCAGACGAGCAATCTGAGTCAGACCTAGGCTCGACTCAATGCTTGAGCTCAATACAGGTTTCATTCCAAGCTTCTGTGCTCGCTCAATGATTGCCACGCAACGCTCGACAGAACCAATAAGAGTTGGCTTGATCACGACTGCTTTAACACCAGTAAGGTCGCTAAGATCAAATTCCGGGCTGCGCACCGCTTCTTGCAGTGTCTCGTCCCACGCAATCGCCACACCATGGTCAATGGCAAAGGCCAAACTGTCTTCTGGCTTTTGGCAAGGCTCTTCGATAAAGCTTATACGCTGGCGCATTGACGGCGAAATGTATTTAATGAATTGCTTCGCTTTCTCTGGCTTCCACGCACGGTTGGCATCAAGTCTTAGAGTCAAATCAGGGATCGACTCAAGGAATAAGCTAACCAACATGCCATCGCGAATCGCTTCGTAGAGGCCGACTTTCACTTTCGCGACCTTCTCGCCTACCATCTCATTCAATACAGGAATCAGTTCATCTGGATCGCCTGTACACAAAGGCGCCGCTTGGTAGTTACCTTGAGCGTTAAGATCGCCTCGCAATTCCATCATCGCCATTGAAAAGCCAAACGCGACAGAAGGATACAGCTCGTCGAAAGGCGTTTGAGGCTTATTGTGGCTCCAAAGCTCTAATTCGTGTTGAAGCTGAATGCCAGCTTGTTCGGCATCTTCTTGGCTAAAACCGGGCAAAGGCGCAACTTCGCCAAAACCAGTTTTACCATCACACTCAAGTTGGATGATATAGCCAACACGTTCGTTCAACTTATTGTCACGAAGAACCACACCACTATCCATAGGTAATTGATAACGGTAAAGTTTAGCGTGACGCTGAGAATTCACTGAGTTCATAAAGTTTCCTAAAAAACGGGGAACATCAAAACAAAACGAGCCGCTATTAGCGACTCATTTTGAAGAGGAGAAAGACTATGGATTACGCGGGAACTTGTCGAAGTCCGGTCGACGTTTCTCGTTGAATGCGTTGCGGCCTTCTTGGCCTTCCTCTGTCATGTAGAACATCATGGTTGCGTTACCAGCCAACTCTTGTAAGCCTGCTTGACCATCACAGTCAGCGTTCAGTGCCGCTTTCAAGCAACGCAGTGCCATTGGGCTGTGTTGAAGCACTTCACGACACCAACGAACTGTCTCTTTTTCTAGGTCAGCAACAGGAACAACGGTGTTTACAAGGCCCATGTCCAGTGCTTCTTGTGCATCGTAGAAGCGGCACAAGAACCAGATTTCACGTGCTTTCTTTTGACCAACGATACGAGCCATGTAAGAAGCACCCCAACCGCCATCGAAAGAACCCACTTTAGGACCCGTCTGACCGAACTGCGCGTTTTCAGCTGCAATAGTAAGGTCTGCCATCATGTGAAGTACATGACCGCCACCGACTGCCCAACCCGATACCGCTGCGATAACTGGTTTTGGACAAGTACGAATTTGACGTTGGAAATCAAGTACATTCAAGTGGTGCGTACCTGAGTCATCTTGGTAACCGCCGTAGTCACCACGGATACTTTGGTCACCACCAGAACAGAACGCCTTCTCACCAAGACCAGTCAAAATGATTACGCCAACTTTCTCGTCATAACGAGCATCAGCCAGTGCATTGATCATCTCTTTTACGGTTTGTGGACGGAACGCATTGTGCACTTGAGGGCGAGCAATCGTGATTTTCGCAATACCGTCATCAGACTTGTGGTATTGAATATCTTCATATTGACTGCTTTCATCGCGCCAGTTAACGGCTGCGTAAAGTTCTTCTTCTGTGATGCCTACTGTTTTAGCCATGATGATTCCCATTATTCTATTAGAGAGCGCGACTAGCGTAGAGTCGCGACGGTGTTGCTCTGCTTTCTATAGCGCTTGATACGAGAGGTTCGCTCAGTCAGTTCATCAACGACTGGCGATACATTGGATGATCAGATTTGAAAACATCTCTGGTTGCTCAAAATGAACATTATGACCCGCGTAATCCACCTGACTATATTCAAAGCCACTATTCTCAGCTAGCTCCATGAATTTACGATCTTTTTCTCCACATACATAATGCAATAAATGCTCATGAGATTTCAATGTGGCACGTAAATCCGGTTGCTTAGCTAACGAAGTAGATAACAACATATTTGCTACGGATACTCCAAGGTTACCACTACGCTTTATGACCAAAGTTTGTCTTTGCTCATGATTTAGTGAAGAAAAGACGCTTTGTTGATACCAATCGTCTAAAACATCTTCAATCGACTGCTGTGCAAAGCGAACAGCCCATTGCGTATCGTGTACTAACCTTTGTGCTCTTTCTTCATCACATTCCAAGCCAAAGTTGCCACCTTCAATGATGACTTTCTCTAAGTTAAGAGTTTCGAAGCAAGGGCTTGTTACCCCATACATGGCAAGCCTTCCCCCCATAGAATACCCAATCACCACGATAGGATAATCGACAGGAAGATCGTTGAGAGCCAGCTGAGATGTGATGCACTGAACTATCTTGGTACAGCAATGATCAAAGCCTACAGGGTCGATAAACCGGCTTTGTCCGTGTCCGGGCAAATCTATGCAAAGACGAGGAAAGTCTTCGAGGAAGGGGTGGCATGCACTCCAATCATCCCCGCTTCCGAGTAAACCATGTAAAAAAACAAGCAAAGGTTTGTCAGAAGATTCTTGTACTGCTGGGTAATAATTGGAGTAAAGCATGTAAAGTCCTTAGGCTAATGCCTCGGTGAGCATTGAGCTGAATTGCTTCAGCAAAGTAGACGCTTGTTCGGGAGGCGTCTTAACTTCTACGAGCAAGGTACCCTGACCCTGTTCGAAATGTTGTTCGATAATGTTTTGATAGCAATTCAAAGTTTCTGGCGCCGCATAACCAAGTTGGAACTGCGCAGCAGCGTGTTCAAAACTGAAACCATGAGGCATTTGATAAAGTGACTGTTTCTGCTGCTCTGGTACCGGCAACAAGTCAAAGATTGCCCCACCATCGTTATTGGTAACCACAATAACCATTGGTGTTGTGCTGTGAGTAAGTAGCGCCAGCGAATTTAGGTCGTACAACAAAGAGGTGTCACCAATCAGCATCATCAAAGGATTCTGGTTGGCTTTTATCACTCCCGCAGCCGTCGCCACCAAGCCATCAATGCCCGATGCACCGCGGTTGCTGTAGACTTGAGTCGCAGAGATTGATGACAGCATATCCACCAGCCTTACCATCAAGCTATTTCCCACAAAAAGCTCTCTGCCCTTAAGTCTAGACGACAAGTCAACGGCAACGCTCAACTCTGTCAGTTGGTCGTTATTAGAGATTTGCGCCAACGCTAACTGCTGAACCGTATTCGCGACTTCCGCCAAAGATGCCGCCCAGCCAGCATGTTCTCCCAACAGCGTTGGTAGATGTTGCTCTGATAACCAATGTTCGATATCAGCGACAATATGAGTTTGAGGCAGATGATCTTGATTAATACGATGTGCATCTGGTGAAACAACGATGTACTGCGATGAACAAAATGTGGCAGCTTGTTCTTTTACCCATTGGTTAAGACGCTTAGATACGATGCGCTCACCAAACTGGATAATAAAATCACACTGACTAAGCTGTGCTTTGGCTGCGTCACTTTGCATCCATAAATCATAGTGTTTCCAGTCACTACTGACACCCGATTGAGGGTCACAGAATACTGGCCAGCCCAAAGCTGTCGCAAACTGCTTGGCTTTAATTGCGGCTTCATTCTCGATAGAACCAATAATCACTGCGCCTTTACGAGCGACATAATCACTTGCTGAGACAGGCTGAGCGATTAAATGACTGGGCAAATAAGTGTTCGAGTAAAGGCAGGTTGAAGCTCTCCAAGCTGCCACGCTCTTTGTATAATCCGCATACATCTCGGCGCTATTAGCGGAATAAAGCGGTTCTGGGAACGGACAGTTGATATGAATAGCCCCACCGACGCTGCGCTGTTTCGCCAGTGCGTTATCAACCGACGTCAAAAGCCAATTCAAAGAAACTTGTGTCGTTGGACTTGGAAGGTTTAGTGCCGTTTCAACGTGAGACGAAAAGATACCCTGCTGCTGAATCGCTTGATTGGCACCACAGTCGACTAAATCAATCGGTCGATCGGAGGTCAACAAGATTAGCTTTTCTCGCGTTAATCCAGATTCAGCGGTCGCTGGTAGAAGGTTAGCTACGGCAGTTCCAGAAGTAACAACCACCGCAACGGGTTTGTTGCTCGCTTTAGCTAAACCTAAAGCCAAGAAGCCAAGCCCGCGCTCATCAAAGTGCGTATGTAAGGTTAGCTTAGAGTTAGCTTCGGCTTCGAGTGTTAATGGTGTTGAACGAGAGCCTGGCGCGATGCAAACATGTTCAACACCGCTGCGGGCAAGCTCTTCAAGTAACGTGTGACACCAAACTCTATTTAATACGGCTTGGTCGTGATTCATGACGCGACACCCAATGGAGGGTGATCTGAAATTAAGCTAAGCAGAGTAGACATCTTCTTGTTCAGCTCTTGCCATTCATGTTCGGCAACCGATCCCGGCACGATCCCCGCGCCAGCAAACAGTTGTACTTGATCGTTTACAATCAAGGCGCTTCGAATCGCCACGCAGAATTCCGCTCGCTGATGACTGATATAGCCTACAGAGCCTGCATACCAACCTCGTGCAAACGGTTCGTGTTCAAGAATGAAATCCATCGCCTCTTTACGAGGTAAACCCGCCACCGCAGCAGTTGGCTGTAAGGCAGCAAGCAACTGCACACCATTAACGCCATTGTTGAGCTGAGCATGGATATTGCGCTTCAAATGCTGCACCTTACGCAAGCGCACTAGACGCGCATCCTTTTCAACATGGACCGTTTGAGAATGAGGAGTGAGACGCTCAATGATGTCGTCGACCACATACTGGTTCTCATTGAGGTTTTTGCTGTCTTGAGAAAGCCAGTTGGCCAGTTCCATATCCTCAGTAGCGTTCTCTCCGCGACCAATGGTTCCAGCAAGCGCCTCGGTATCAAGCTCCGTACCATGTCGGCTATATAAGCGCTCTGGTGTCGAGCCAATGAAACTGTGTTTAGAATCCAGCACCAACATAAAGTGGAAACTGTGGTGATTTTGCAGATAGCTGGCTTTAAGTAATTGAGCTGCGCAGATAGGCGCATCGAGTTGCAGTGTGGTTTTACGTGCTAAAACGACTTTTTTGTACTCTTCATCGCTAATGCCTTGCAGCACTTTATCGACAAGGTTGCCCCACTGCTCTCTTTCTGGAACGTGATTGATCTGTTCAATATGGGCAGACAAAGGCGCCAATATCGCGGCTTCTACAGAAAGCTTATTCAAAGCATTAATAGAAGAAACGCGATCAGGGGACAAATTAACCGCCAGCGACCAAGTATTGTCAAAGCGGATCAATTCAACCTGAGGAAGGAAGAAAAACGACTCCATGCAGCGACGGTTCTTTGCGGTGTGCCCATCAAACGAGCGTCCACCCCAGATTCGTTGGTCTTCACCAAGAATAGCGTACGCGGGTGCAGGATCTGAAAACGTATGTAACTGTCCGAGCGCAACAACCTCTTCACGAGTGTCGCGTGACTGCCAGTAGAACTTTGGAAAGAGCGGTTGAGCATGAAGCCATTCTATAAATGCAAACGATGGTTTTTGCGTTAGAACTTCAACACAACGAACTTCGCTTGCTTGGGCATTTTGTACTCGCTCAATCAAAGCGGAGATAGTTTGCTGGAAATGTGACAAATCGACCTCGTTCACATCTAAATTATTATTATATTAGTTTGATACTTTATGGGCAGTACCCACTTAGATCAAGAATGTACTATATCTTTTCAACATTCCTGTGATTTTAAGCGATCCCGCCCCTTTATTCATCTTAGCCAATAACCAAGAAAGCGATTAATTAAAATTTAGAAAAGAGTGACAACAAAAAGGCTAAACGTGATACTGAAATGCGACATTCATCAGATTTTTATTCTATCAAACGCCATTTTGCGGTACGTTAATAAAGTATTTAAATTAATTTCAGGAAATCGGCAATGCAAAATATCGGGATGTCGTCAAAACTCAACAGCGTATGCTACGAAATCAGGGGGCCTGTACTCAAACATGCTAAGCGCATGGAAGAAGAAGGGCATAAAATACTGAAGCTTAATATTGGTAACCCCGCCCCATTTGGTTTTGACGCCCCTGATGAAATCCTTGTTGACGTAATCCGTAACCTACCGACATCTCAAGGTTACTGCGACTCAAAAGGCATCTATTCAGCCCGCAAAGCGGTTGTTCAGCACTACCAGAAAAAAGGCCTACGTAACCTTGATGTAGAAGACGTTTACATTGGTAACGGCGCATCAGAGCTTATCGTTATGTCTATGCAAGCGCTACTGGATAATGGTGATGAAATCTTAGTTCCCGCTCCGGATTACCCACTATGGACAGCGTCTGTTGCGCTTTCTGGTGGTACACCGGTTCACTACATGTGTGATGAAGATGCTGATTGGTATCCAGATTTAGACGACATGCGCGCGAAGATCTCACCAAAGACGCGCGGCATCGTTCTTATCAACCCGAACAACCCAACAGGCGCGGTATACAGCCGTGATTTCCTATTACAAGTGGTTGAGATTGCTCGTGAGCACGGTTTGATCATCTTCGCCGATGAAATCTACGACAAAGTACTTTACGACGGTGCGGTACACACTTCAGTGGCAACGCTTGCTGAAGACGTATTAATGGTCACGTTCAACGGCCTATCTAAAGCTTACCGTGTATGTGGTTTCCGTGGTGGTTGGATGTTCTTAACAGGCCCTAAACACCTAGCGAAAGGCTATGTAGAAGGGCTAGAAATGCTGGCCTCAATGCGTTTGTGTGCCAACGTTCCGATGCAACACGCTATCCAAACCGCACTCGGTGGCTATCAGAGTATCAATGAGCTGATTCTTCCAGGCGGTCGACTGCTTGAACAGCGTGACCGTGCATGGGAACTGATCAACAAGATCCCTGGCGTTTCTTGTGTGAAACCGAAAGGTGCAATGTACCTGTTCCCTAAAATCGACACCAACATGTACAACATCAAAGACGATCAGAAGTTTGTACTCGACTTCCTTAAGCAAGAGAAGGTGCTATTGGTTCAAGGTACGGGCTTCAATTGGCCGAAACCGGATCACTTCCGTATCGTGACTCTGCCGCACATCGAAGATCTAGAAATCGCAATTGGTCGTTTAGAGCGCTTCTTACAGACTTACAGCCAAGACGACCTCATCGAAGGTTAATGAGCACAAAGAAAGATGGCTACAATTTGCTGTTTTAAAAGACTTTAACTTGTATTCATTCACTTCTATGCTTAAAAGGCTCCTGTTTAGGAGCCTTTTTTGTATCCGCTGTCTCGTATCCCTGTGCAAACACAAGATACGAGTGGAGTATTGTTTATACCAATCACAGTAAGTAAGTGTTCAGAAATAGCGTAGGGAAAAAGCTTGAGAACAAGGCAGAATTTTTCGATAAGTAGTTATTCTACAATCAAAAATTCTAACATAATTATCGAGTTTTTTAACAAGCTAGGATGACCAGTTATTTACTACGATTGGTACTATAAGGACATTTATGAAACAGAGCCATTTCTTTGCCCATCTCGCACGCATGAAGCTAATTCAACGCTGGCCCCTGATGCGTTCGGTATCAAGCGAGAACATTTCAGAACATAGCCTACAGGTTGCTTTCGTGGCACACGCCTTGGCACTGATCAAAAACAAGAAGTTTGATGGTCAGCTTAACCCCGAGCACATTGCTCTGCTTGGCATGTACCACGACACCAGTGAGGTACTGACGGGTGATTTGCCAACGCCTGTTAAATACTACAACCCGGACATTGCACAAGAGTATAAGAAGATAGAAGCCGCGGCAGAACAAAGACTGCTTTCGATGTTGCCAGAAGAGTTCAGAGACGACTTCGCCCCCTTCTTAATATCTGGTACTGCGAGTAAAGAAGAGCAAAGCATCGTCAAGCAGGCAGATACTATCTGTGCGTACCTGAAATGCTTGGAAGAGCTCAGTGCGGGCAATCATGAATACGAGCAAGCCAAGCGCCGATTGGAAGAGACACTCGAACAACGCAAAAGCCCAGAAATGGACTACTTTCTCACCACATTCGCACCGAGCTTTGAATTATCACTAGACGAGATAAGCTAGCTGGGTATAAGTTGTTTTTAATTAGCTAAATAAAATCAATTTGATAGGTGCTATTTTGAATTCTCAACTCGAACCACCCTTTGTACTCGAACAAGAATGGCAGCATCGAAATGACGATGAACATAAAATAAGACGGGATGACCACCGCAGCCCGTATCAGCGTGACCGTGCACGCGTGCTTCACTCTGCTGCTTTCCGTCGCTTACAAGCGAAAACCCAGATCCATGGCACCACGGTCAACGACTTTCACCGAACGCGCCTTACCCACTCTCTTGAGGCCGCTCAGCTTGGCACCGGTATCGTCGCTCAACTGAAGAAAAAGCAGCCCGAATTTCGAGACCTATTACCCTCAGACAGTTTGATTGATTCACTGTGTTTGGCTCACGACATCGGTCATCCACCCTATGGACATGGCGGCGAAGTCGCACTCAACTACATGATGCGCGACCACGGCGGCTTTGAGGGCAACGCTCAAACGTTTCGCATAGTCACACAGCTAGAACCTTACACTGAACATCACGGGATGAACCTATCTCGACGCACTTTGTTAGGTCTAATTAAGTACCCTTCTCTGCTGAGTGAGGTTCAAGCTAAATTGCAGTCTGAACCCGTTAAGCATCAACGACAACTCCGAGCTAAAGATTGGATGCCAGCAAAAGGCATCTACGATCATGATGAAGAGTTGTTTAACTGGGTGCTTGAACCGCTTTCAAGCAGCGACCAACAGCTCCTAAAACAGAAAAGAAAAACGCATACCGAGCCACTTGAGCACAACAAGACCAAATATAAGTCACTGGATTGTTCGATCATGGAACTTGCTGACGACATCGCGTATGGCGTGCACGATTTAGAAGATGCGATTGTGCTTGGCTCTGTGATCAAAGCTCAGTGGGTCGAATCGGCTTACCCTCAACTGAAAGAGATGGCCGACCCATGGATTTGTGAACACCTAGATTCAATTACAGAGATGCTTTTCTCTGGTGAACAGTATCGTCGAAAGGATGCGATTGGTGGGATAGTCAACGCACTGTTGACCAGTATCTCGATTAAGCGAGTGGAGGCTAACTTTGAGAATGTACTGTTGGCTTACAATGCGGTGCTCGAGCCGAGCATGGACGGCACACTCGATAAGCTGAAACACTTTGTCAGCGAGTTCGTTATTCAAGTGCCACAGGTTCAGGTCATCGAATACAAAGGTCAACAGATCATCATGGATATGTTTGAAGCATTCAGCGCAGATCCTGAACGCTTGCTGCCACTGCCCATCAAGAAGCAATGGCTACAACATCAAGATGAGTCTCGAAAAATGCGCGTGATAGCCGATTACATTTCATCGATGACTGATGATCTTGCGCAGAAAATGCATCAGCAACTGTTCTCAGCTCATACCGAGTTTTAATTCCTGACTCACTTTACTAAAACGGCTTAATCTAAGTAGTTTTTCTCAAACACGCCCGGGGGCATTTGATTGATTTGAAACTGAATCATTTGGTCAAATGCCGTTAGCAAAGGGCTAAAGTCGCCATCACGCTCTAACAAGCTAAGTAAATGATAGCCAGCTTCAACGGTTGAAAGGCTATTTTCACTGGGTGCTTTGCGAATTCGGTAATTACCCTTGAGATCTTTCGGTAAATGAACCGTGTTCAACGCATGCAAGTTACTCGATACTTGCCACATCTTGAATGCTTTCTTCCACGTGCCATCCAATAAAATCACACGCAGCTTCTTATTGGGAGATGTCGCCGACTCAACTGAAACAGAGTTTTCGCTTGGGTATAAAATCACATGTTGATACTGTTCATCGCACAACAATGCGTTGAGTTGTTCGTTGTCTGAAAAGTCTTCGCCAACAAACGTCACGCTGTTATTAAGAGATAACGAGAGAATACGCGCTGTTCCCATCGGACGATGCTCTTCTGATGGGTGCTGAAGAATGATAAGCTCAACATTCGATTCGAGTGGTGTAACCCACTGACAAATACAAGCTTTCAAAGCCTTGCTGCATTGGGGGCAATAACGAGACATGGATTTAATGTGTACCCTGTTTTAATTTTCATTTCACTTTTATGCGTCTTATTCCAATTTGAGCCAATACAAGCTTGGGTCGTTTGGGATAGCAATGCGATTGCCGATGGGCAATGGTGGCGAATCCTAACAGGAAACTTTTCACATACCAACTACTCGCATCTTCTGATGAATCTAGCAGGCTTGTGGATCATCAGCTACCTGTTTCAACCGAGTAAAAAACAGCTTGTTGTTGCTTTGCTTGTGATCAGTTTAGTGACTGGCGTCGCTCTGTTGTTTTCAAGTATTCAGACCTACGTTGGCCTATCGGGCACTTTGCATGGGTTGTTTGGCTTATTCGCGCTCAGAGAGGCTTTAAACGGCAGGAAGTCTAGTTGGCTGTTAGTATTCGGATTAGTCGCTAAAATCGCTTGGGAGCAGCTTATTGGCCCTTCTAGCACGACTGGTGAACTGATTAATGCTCGTATCGCGATTGAAGCCCACCTAGCAGGTGCATTGGCCGGAGGCTTCATATCTATCGCTTCATTTCTAACAAGTAGAAAAACGGGTCAAAGTTGAATTCTTTCGCGGTTCTTTTCAACCGTCGCTTCACCTATCCCTTTGACACTCACCAAATCATCAGCAGTAGTAAATGCCCCGTTCTGATCTCTGTAATCGACGATTTCTTTGGCTTTCTTGTCACCCACGCCAACCAATAGTGCTGAAAGTTCTTCTGCCGTCGCGGTATTGATGTTGACCGTAATCTCAATGCCTTCGTAAAGCTCAGCCTTGGTTGGGCTGTCTGCAAACACGGCAGGGCTTAAGAGCATCAGAAATGAAAGAATTAGTGTTGAATATATCGTGCGCATAAATAGTTCCTTTGTTCAAAAAACGTAACTTATGCATTTGCCGCGCTAGATAACACAATCACCAGATAAAAATAAAGCGGATCACCTAAGTGACCCGCTTCGTTATACATCTTATTTTCATCAGCTTGTTTGTTGGCTCACAAATCTGAATTAAAGCCTAACAATCACGTGTTGATTTCAGTAGTAAGCTCTAACTTGAGCTTGCTACTGAGGTAATCAAACGCTTACTGACCTTGACCCACTACGTAGTATTCAACGTCTGCGTTTTTACGAAGGACGTTTAATACGTTAGTCAGGTCTTGCTGGTTACCAACTCGCTCCAACTGTGCACCAATTTGAGTGCTGTAGGCTGGGTTGATCTCAGCCGTTACTTTAGAAAGCTCAACAACAACGATATTACCGTCTTGGTCTTTAGATTGACCGAACACAGCTTGACCTGCTTCTGGTTTCGCTAGAGCGAATACAGATGCCGCTAATGGCGAGTTACGGTCAATCGTTTCAAGTTCAGTGAACTCAAGGTTGTTGTCCGCTAGTACTGCTTCATTGCCTTGCTCAAGTTCGTTCACTAGAGAAACACCTAGCTCAACCGCTTGCTGCTCTGCTTGTACAGCAGACAGTGCAGCGACAACTTGATCTTTCACTTCAGCTAGAGGAAGAACTGTCTCATCACGAGTCTCTTCTACACGAACAACAATTACGTGCTCAGGTGCAACTTCGATAACTTCCGAGTTTAGACCGTCTTCTTTCACTTCAGGGCTCAAGATAGCTTGCATAACTGCAGGCGTCATCAGAACTTCTGGAGCGTCAACTTGAGAGATGAAATCTGTCGTTGTGATCTTCGCGTTGATAGCTTCTGCAGAATCAACTAGAGAATCTGGGAATTCAAACGCTACTTTTTCTAGCTCAGTTTGTTGCTCGTAGAACTGATCAACTGCGTGTTGGTCTAGAAGCTCTGTCTTAATCTCTGCCGCTACTTCAGTGTAAGGCTGAGCTTGAGACGCTTTTAGTTCGTCTAGCTTGATGATGTGGTAGCCGAAATCAGATTTAACTAGGCCAGTAGTATCGCCAATATTCTCAAGAGCGAAAGCCGCGTCTTCGAATGCAGGGTCCATAACATCGCGCTCAATCCAACCTAGGTCACCGCCAACGTCTGCACTACCGAAGTCGTCAGATTTCTCTTCCGCTAGCGTAGCAAAATCAGCGCCTGCATTTAGCTCGTCTAGGATTGCCTGAGCTTTCGCTTCGTCATCGCCTTGAACTAGGATGTGGCTAACTTTACGTTGCTCTTCCGTTGAGTACTTGTCTAGGTGCTCTTGGTAGTATTTCTGTGCTTCTTCATCGCTTACTTCAAGCTGAGACTTAAGCGCTTCAGCAGAAAGTTCAATGTAAGATACCTTAGCTTGCTCTGGACGAGTGTAAGCTGCTGGGTTCTCTTGGTAGTACTGTTCGATTTGCTCGTCAGTTAACTCGATGCCTTTTGCAAGGTCAGCAACAGACAGTGTCACTGTGCGAATATCACGAGTTTGTGCGATAAGCTTGCTCTGAGTATCGATTTCGCCTTGAAGAACGAATTCACTGCCTTGAAGTGCAGTCACAAGCTGGTTGCGCATTAGGTCACGACGCATGTATTCAGCGAAGCTTTCTGCGCTGAAACCTGCACGACGCAGTGCTGCTTGGTAAACTTCTTGATCGAATTGACCCGCCGTTTGGAACTGAGGCATTTCTAGAATCATGGTACGGATTTGAGAATCACTGATTCGTAGGCCTAGAGACTCAGCTTGCTGCTCAAGCAGTACGTCATTGATCATGCGATCAAGTACTGATTTACGGAAAGACTCTACGTAAGCAGGGTCTGCAAGCATTTGAGCGAAGTAATCGCCAAGTTGAGACTGCATACGGTTACGTTCGTTTTGGTAAGCCTGTTCGAACTCACCACGAGCAATTTCTGTGTTGCCAACTTTAGCTGCTGCGTTGTTACCGCCACCGGTGATGTAGCTGCCTACACCTGCGAATACGAATGACAGGATAATCAACCCAAGGATAATTTTTACCGCGATGCTATTCACGCCTTCGCGTAATCGATCCATCATAATTTAAGTGCTCTCCGGATATGAAGCATTGGCTTCAAAATAAAAATCTATTCACGCGATATTATCAGAAAAAGAAATGCGCATCAGTAGGATGCGCATAATTTAAATAAGTTCAATGTGCTTTGTACACATACTGTTTAAGAATGAAACATCATTTTTCAAACAGTAAACGCATTTTACTGCCTTCCCCTCTTAAATGGAGGTTTCAGCAGTGAAAATTAGTTACATGCGTCTTTAAGTGCTTTACCCGCTTTGAAGCCAGGTACTTTAGCTTCTGCGATTTGGATCTCTTCACCAGTTTTTGGGTTACGACCTGTACGAGCAGCACGAGTACGAACACTGAAAGTACCAAAGCCAACAAGTGCAACTTGGTCACCAGATTGTAGCGTTGTGCCAACTGCTTCGATGAATGCGTCTAGAGCGCGGCCAGCTGAAGCTTTAGAGATGTCTGCGTTTTCTGCGATTGATTCTACTAGTTGTGTTTTATTCACTGTTTTTCCCCTATGTGTCATCTGTGACTACTTCTGATGACTGTACGTTCCATTTTGGTTTTAATTTAGCCGCAAGCCTTATTGCAAAAGGGCTGCCGCTTTGATCAATAACTTAGCGTCCAAAAAAAACGCTGACAAGCCTTTTCGGGCCTATCAGCGTAATTCTTTACTTATTTTTGCTATGCATCACTATTTTTTCACGTCAAACTCGACCCCTGACGGATCTCGTTCTAGCGCGACTTTGAGTACTTCATCAATCCACTGAACCGGGATCACCTTCAAGTCAGCGATTACGTTGTCTGGAATCTCTTCCAAATCACGCTCATTGTCTTTAGGGATCAGTACAGTTTTGATGCCGCCACGGTGTGCAGCAAGCAGTTTTTCTTTCAAGCCACCGATAGGTAAAACTTCACCACGAAGGGTAATTTCACCTGTCATACCGACCTCTGCTTTAACCGGGTTACCCGTCAAGCTAGAGACAAGTGCAGTACACATTGCGATACCCGCACTCGGGCCATCTTTCGGTGTAGCACCTTCTGGTACGTGAACGTGAATGTCACGTTTTTCGTAGAAATCTGAGTTGATACCCAGTTTTTCAGCACGAGAACGAACCACTGTCATTGCCGCTTGAATCGACTCTTTCATCACGTCGCCAAGTGAGCCAGTTTGCGTTAGCTTACCTTTGCCCGGCATTGCTTCGGTCTCGATAGTCAGTAGATCACCACCCACTTGAGTCCACGCTAGGCCTGTTACTTGACCGATACGGTTGCTTTCATCCGCTTTACCGAAGTCGTGGCGTTGAACACCTAAGTACTCTTTCAGGTTATCAATGTTAACCGTTACAGACTTAAGATCGCTGTCTAGCAAGATGTTCTTCACTGCTTTACGACAGATCTTTGAGATTTCACGCTCTAGGCTACGTACACCCGCTTCACGCGTGTAGTAACGAATGATGCCGATGATTGCAGAGTCTTCAATCTCAATTTCATGAGGCTTAAGACCGTTGCGTTGAACTTGCTTGTCCAGTAAATGGCTCTTAGCAATGTTCAGCTTCTCATCTTCTGTGTAACCAGATAGACGAATCACTTCCATACGGTCCAGTAGAGGCCCAGGAATGTCCATCGAGTTCGATGTTGCCACGAACATAACATCTGACAGATCGTAATCTACTTCTAGGTAGTGATCGTTAAATGCGTTGTTTTGTTCTGGATCTAGAACTTCTAGAAGTGCTGAAGATGGGTCGCCACGCATATCAGAAGACATCTTATCGATCTCATCTAATAGGAACAGTGGGTTCTTAACACCAACTTTAGACATCTTCTGGATCAGTTTACCCGGAAGTGAACCGATGTACGTACGACGGTGACCACGAATCTCAGCTTCATCACGAACGCCACCAAGTGCCATACGCGTGTACTTACGACCCGTTGCCGCAGCAATCGAACGACCTAGCGAGGTTTTACCTACACCAGGAGGACCAACAAGACAAAGGATTGGGCCTTTTAGCTTGTTGATACGGTTTTGTACTGCCAAGTATTCAAGAATACGTTCTTTAACACGCTCTAAGCCGTAGTGGTCTTCGTTTAAGATCTCTTCCGCTTTCGCTAGATTCTTTTTCACTTTTGAACGCTTAGCCCAAGGAACGCCCACCATCCAATCAATGTAGCTACGTACTACTGTTGCTTCAGCAGACATTGGCGACATCATTTTCAGTTTTTGCAGTTCTTGCTCGGTTTTTTCACGAGCTTCTTGAGGCATCTTAGAGTCTTCGATCTTCTTCTTCAGAGTCTCGAATTCATCAGGAGCGTCGTCCATCTCGCCAAGTTCTTTCTGAATCGCTTTCATTTGCTCATTCAGGTAGTACTCACGCTGAGATTTTTCCATTTGCTTCTTAACGCGGCCACGAATGCGTTTTTCAACTTGCAAGATGTCAATTTCTGACTCCATTTGGCCCATCAAGAATTCCAGACGTTCAGTCACATCTAAGATTTCTAGAACGTGCTGCTTGTCTACCAGTTTAAGTGGCATGTGTGCAGCAATCGTATCAGCAAGGCGAGCTGCCTCATCAATACCGTTCAGAGATGTTAGAACTTCTGGTGGAATCTTTTTGTTCAGCTTAATAAAGCCTTCGAATTGATTGATCGCGCTGCGAACAACCACTTCTTGTTCTTTTTCGTCAAGTTCTGAGGTTACAACGTATTCTGCGTCCGCTAAGAAAAACTCACTTTCTTTGAATTGGTGAATTTTTGCACGCTGCTGACCTTCGACAAGCACTTTAACAGTACCATCAGGGAGCTTTAGTAACTGAAGAATGGTAGCGACAGTACCTACTTTAAATAGGTCGTCAATTGAAGGCTCATCAGTGTCCGCTTCTTTCTGCGCTACAAGTAGTACTTGTTTGTTAGCTTCCATTGCCGATTCAAGGCAAGTAATCGATTTTTCACGACCAACAAACAATGGAATAACCATGTGTGGGTAAACCACTACATCACGTAGAGGTAGCACGGGGATTTCGATACGCTCGGAACGTTCCAAGTTCATATATTTCTCTCTTCCGCTTTAACTTATAAAGCAGTATATGGGGCTTAAACGACTGGATTCAATGGAAGAATAAAAAAAAGGAGGTAATTGCTTACCTCCTTTTTCAATTTGAGTGACTTGTCTAAAAAAGACCTACTCTGCAACAGCTGCTTGGTTATCTGAGTTGCTGTAAATTAATAGTGGTTCTGACTCACCATTAATTACCGACTCATCAATCACAACCTTGCTTACATCAGTTGAAGATGGCAGTTCGTACATAGTTTCTAGTAGAACACCCTCCAAGATAGAACGTAGACCACGAGCACCTGTTTTACGGTTCATTGCTTTCTTAGCAATGGCACGTAGGGCGTCTTCACGGAATTCTAACTCTGTATCCTCAAGCTCAAATAATGCTGCGTACTGTTTTGTAAGTGCATTCTTTGGCTCACATAGGATTTGGATTAGCGCTTCTTCATCAAGCTCTGTCAGTGTTGTTGTCACAGGTAGACGACCAATGAATTCTGGAATCAGACCATATTTCACTAGATCTTCAGGTTCTACTTGAGTGAACAATTCACCGATAGTTTTGGTTTCATCTTTTGAACGCACTTCTGCGCCAAAGCCGATACCTGAACCTGTTTCTACACGCTGTTCAATCACTTTATCTAGGCCTGCAAACGCACCACCACAGATAAATAGGATCTTAGACGTGTCCACTTGCAAGAACTCTTGCTGTGGATGCTTACGACCACCTTGAGGTGGAACTGAAGCAACTGTACCTTCAACAAGTTTTAGTAGAGCTTGCTGTACACCTTCACCAGACACGTCACGCGTGATTGATGGGTTTTCAGCTTTACGAGAAATCTTGTCGATTTCATCGATGTAAACAATGCCGCGTTCCGCTTTCGCTACGTCGTAATCACATTTCTGAAGCAACTTCTGGATGATGTTTTCAACATCTTCGCCCACGTAACCCGCTTCGGTTAGTGTTGTTGCATCAGCCATAGTGAAAGGAACGTCTAGGAAACGAGCCAATGTTTCAGCAAGTAGTGTTTTACCACTACCAGTAGGACCGATAAGAAGAATGTTACTCTTACCTAGCTCTACGCCTTCAGCTGTCGTGTCACCATTACGTAAACGCTTGTAGTGGTTATAAACTGCAACTGCTAGCACTTTCTTCGCGTATTCTTGACCGATTACATAGTCGTCAAGATGCTCACGAATCTCACGCGGCGTTGGCAGCGATTCCGATTCTTTCTTAGGAAGAACATCTTTAATTTCTTCACGAATAATGTCGTTACAAAGATCGACACATTCATCACAAATGTAAACAGAAGGACCTGCGATTAACTTGCGAACTTCGTGTTGGCTTTTGCCACAGAAAGAGCAGTAAAGCAGTTTACCGCTACCACCCTCTTTGCTTTTATCTGTCATTCGCTAACCTCTTAGCCTTAACTCTCTATGCTTGAGTGTATATCAATTTGAATCACTTTGCGTTAAACAATTGCCCTGCAATTATTGACCGCGGTGATTAAGAACTGAATCCACCAAGCCGTATTCTACTGCTTGATCAGCAGACATGAAGTTATCACGATCTGTATCGCGCTCAACAACTTCTAGAGGCTGACCAGTGTGCTCTGCCAATAGTTTGTTTAGCTTTTGTTTGATCGTTAGGATCTCTTGCGCGTGAATTTGAATATCAGACGCTTGGCCTTGGAAGCCGCCAAGTGGCTGGTGAATCATTACACGTGAGTTTGGAAGCACGTGACGCTTACCAGGAGTACCACCCGCTAGTAAGAATGCACCCATAGAGCAAGCTTGACCCATACATACTGTGCTCACGTTTGGCTTGATGAACTGCATTGTGTCGTAGATAGACATGCCTGCTGTTACGCTACCGCCAGGTGAGTTGATGTAAAGATAGATATCTTTGTCTGGGTTTTCTGATTCCAAGAAAAGCAGTTGAGCCACGACAAGATTTGCCATGTGGTCTTCCACTTGACCTGTTAAGAAAATGATACGTTCTTTTAATAGACGAGAATAAATATCGTAAGAACGTTCACCACGGGAAGTCTGTTCAACCACCATAGGAACTAGTGCGTCCATAATCGATGGCATTGTATTTTTTTCTTGGTAGCTCATATTCTTATGTCCCTAAAATAAATGGCCCGAATGATTAAATCATACGGACCATTGTTAGCAGAATTGTTGACCGTACGTCAACCTTCTACGTCAGATATTACTATATTAAGCAGGTTGCTGATTCATTAGCTCGTTGAAGCTAACTTCTTTATCAGAAACTTGAGCTTTAGCGATGATTGCATCAATAGCTTGCTCTTCTAGAGCAACATTGCGCATGTTGTTCATCATTTGCTCGTTTTGCTCGTAGTAAGCAATAACTTCTGTTGGATCTTCGTATGCTGTAGCCATCTCTTCGATGATAGCTTTAACTTTCTCGTCGTCAGCTTTTAGCTCTTCAGTCTTGATTACTTCACCAAGAAGAAGACCTACAACTACGCGACGTTTAGCTTGCTCTTCGAACAGCTCACGTGGAAGTTGGTCAGCAGCTTCAGTGTTGCCACCGAAACGTTGAGCAGCTTGTTGACGTAGAACACCGATCTCTTGATCGATTAGAGCAGAAGGTACGTCGATGTTGTTTTCGTTAACTAGACCGTCGATAGCTTGCTCTTTGATGCGGTTCTTAACAGCTTGCTTAAGCTCACGCTCCATGTTCTTACGAACTTCAGCTTTAAGACCTTCAACGCCGTCAGTTGCGCCGAACTTAGCAACGAATTCTTCGTTTAGTTCTGGAAGTTCACGAGCTTCAACTTTGTTCAGCTTGATAGAGAACTTAGCTGCTTTACCTTTTAGGTTTTCAGCGTGGTAATCTTCTGGGAAGTTTACGTCGATTTCGAATTCCATACCTGCTGTTTTACCAACGATACCGTCTTCGAAGCCAGGGATCATGCGACCAGCGCCCATCTCTAGTGGGAAGTTCTCAGCTTTGCCGCCTTCAAACTCTTCACCGTCGATAGAACCAACGAAGTCGATAGTTGCACGAGAACCAGCGTCAGCAGCAGCTTCAACTTCAGTCCAAGTTGCTTGTTGCTTACGTAGAGTTTCGATCATCTCTTCAACGTCAGCTTCTTTAACTTCTACTGCTGGTTTCTCAACAGTGATGTTTTCTAGACCTTTCAGCTCAACTTCTGGGTAAACTTCAAAAGTTGCGTTGAATACTAGGTCAGCGCCTTCGTTGTTTTCAACTGGTGCGAAAGTAGGTGCGCCAGCTGGGTTGATTTTCTCTTTAACGATCGCTTCGATGAAGTGACGTTGCATTACTTCGCCCATCACGTCTTGACGTACTGCTTTGCCGTACATTTTAGCAACCATCTTCATTGGCACTTTGCCTTTACGGAAACCATCGAAACGACGGTTTTTCGCGATGTTGCGTAGTTCAGCTGTAACTGCATCTTCGATGTTAGCAGCAGGAACAGTAATATTAAGACGGCGCTCTAGGCCTTCTAGCGTTTCAACAGTAACTTGCATTATATAAACCTCAAAACTGGCTCAGTAATCTGAGCATATGAGCCGTAACTTAGCTTTAATTCAAAAGCAGACGTTGTTGGCTGCATCCTTGTGTAGTGCTCTATCCGAACACCTAATTTAAAATCGAGCATTGATGTCTGAATTGATTATTCAACCAAACACCAGACTAATCAGCGATATCTTCGTTCTTCACACGTCGATTAAAACGCAATAAAGCTTGTTTTCAGAAACAAGAAAGGTATCTCCGATTAGCCTCAGGACAGAAATTTTAGACGCGACATTCTAGCGATCTGTTTAATCTCTGTCGAGCCGTTCACCTCTGCATGATGATGAATGCTCTAAATTCGTCCAACTAAGTGATACAAAAACGATCAAATCATCACTTAGCACAACAGAAATGGGGACAATAGCGACTTTTTCAAGGGAATCGAGGGCTTTTTTTGCTAAAAACCTTAAAAAGAGATCTTGCTCTTGTTTTACCCCTCAGAGTCGATAACTTTTTCAACAATCCCCGTTACAAACCCTTAACCTACATCCATCTGTTCACTCTCTGCTTTCAGCAAAAACTACCGCTATTTGCTACCATAAACGAGAGAAGACAGGCTTGATTGTTTACCAAAGAAATCAGCGGAGAGCCTTCATGTTTCAAGCTTTTAAAATCCCAATACTGTTAATGGTCACATACAGTTTACTGATGGTGTTTGGCGGTCATTGGGTGTGGAGCACGAGCCATGAAAGTTTGTTAAATGATCATCAATCTAAGCTGGACCGCTTTTCTGTTCATATTTCAAGCCAATTGGATAAGTTCGCGCACATTCCCGAGCTGCTTTCAAAAGACAAAGAGCTGGTCGATGCCCTGCACTCTCCAAGTAACTCTGCGCAAATCGAACTCACTAATCGTTATCTAGAGCACGTAAACTCGGTGATTCAAGCATCCGACACCTACCTACTAGACAGTATCGGCACCACCATTGCAGCCAGTAACTGGAATCAACCGCGTTCTTTTATTCGTCGTAACTTTGCTTTCCGCCCCTACTTTCAAGAAGCGATTATTGGCAATGAAAATCAATATTTTGCGCTAGGTTCAACCTCTGGAAAGCGAGGCTATTATTATTCTTACCCCGTCTCCTATGCCGCCGAGATTATTGGCGTCATTGTCGTAAAGATGGATTTATCGCTGATTGAAGCAAGTTGGAAAGGCAAACAGAGTTTTTTTGTTGCTGACGATAAAGATCAAATTGTATTTATGTCGAGTAACCCTGAGTGGCTGTTCAAAAGCCTTCAGCCGCTAAGCGAAGTACAACACACTCGAATTCAAGAAAGCAGGCAGTATCTCGATACAAAAATAGAAAGCCTGCACTTCTCCGGCGATTTAGACAGTGCCACCAGTCGTATTGAGTCGCCACACAAACTCGTCCAAGAGCAGTTCTTTAGTTCTTCGCGTTTCCTAGCCGAACCAAGACTCACCATACGGGTATTTTCTCCAACCCACTTAGTTTGGTGGGACTTGGTTGCTTACCTTGTGGTTTTGAGCCTAATCTTTGCGATTATTTATCTAACAATGCAGCTCAACCACCATAGACAACAAAGACGAGCACAGATAGACAGGCTGCAATCCGAAGCCAAGCAAAAACTCGAATTTCAAGTGCTTGAACGTACATCGGAGTTACATGTTGAGATCAAACACCGTATCGAAACCGAGCATGTTCTGAGGCAAACCCAAGACGAGCTCATCCAAGCCGCCAAACTAGCAGTGCTAGGGCAGATGTCAGCGAGCATCAGTCACGAACTGAATAACCCGCTTGCCGCGATTCGCAGTTATGCCGACAACGGCCGATTGTTTCTTGCCAAAGAAAAAACCGATCGTGTCGATGACAATCTATCGCGAATCTCGGCACTCACTGATCGTATGGCGAAAATCAGCCACCAGCTTCGCTCGTTCGCCAAAAAATCTACTGCGGAAGAGCTACACACCTTACAAATACTCCCAGTTTTACATTCATCGAAAGAGCTGATGAAGCCACAACTCAAGAGCGAGCGAGTTAAGGTCAACGAACTCCCTGAGACCTTTGATGCTTGCGTGCTCGCCAACGCCATTCAACTGGAACAGGTGATCATTAACCTGCTGACCAACGCGATTCAGGCGGTGGAACAACAAGATGACAAACAATTAGCTATTCTGTTAGAGATTAGAGAGTCCGACCATCAGCAAGCCAATACCTTGCTAATTCATGTCGATGATAACGGCCCCGGCTTCACCTCCCCTTCTAGCGGAAACTTTTTTGAACCCTTCCATACCACCAAGAAAAACGGACTTGGACTTGGGCTATCGATTTCTCAACAAATAATCAACGGAATAAATGGCAAGCTCGTTACCGGTAGTAGCCCTCAAGGCGGTGCTCGAATCAGCATAGAGTTGCCCCTTGTTGGACATGAACAGCAAACAAAAACTCAGCAATAACCAGAATACAAAGAAGTAAAGGAATCACTATGTGTCACGTCTATTTCATTGATGATGAATCCGATCTAAGAATGGCGATTGAACAGAGCTTCGAGCTCGCCGACATTGATGCCGAATTCTTTCCCGATGCGGAGTCTGCTCTGCTCGCGATTCAAGAAAACGGCTTACCTCACGTGATCATCACTGATATCTGTCTACCAGGTCTATCCGGGCATGATCTGCTCAACACCGTGATGCACAAAGACAAAGAGATCCCCGTGATCATGATTACTGGTCACGGCGATATTTCAATGGCCGTTCAAGCCATCCAATACGGCGCCTATGACTTCATTGAAAAACCTTTCGCTAATGAACGCCTAATCGAAACCACTAAGCGAGCGATAGAAAAACGTCAGCTCACACTAGAGAACCTTGAGTTAAAACGTTCACTCAAAGCCAGCCAAGCACTTGGTCCAAGGATCATTGGTGACACGCAATCAATGACGGAGCTGCGGTCTATCATCACTCACGTTGCCGATACCAATGCCGACATATTGCTATTTGGCGAAACAGGCACTGGCAAAGAATTAGTTGCACGCTCTCTGCATGAACAAAGCAGCAGGCGAGAACAAAACTTCGTCGCAGTCAACTGCGGCGCAGTACCTGAAAATCTGATTGAGAGTGAACTGTATGGCCATGAGAAAGGGGCATTCACTGGCGCAGAAAGCAAACGTGTCGGTAAATTTGAATTTGCTCAGGGCGGAACTCTATTCTTAGATGAAATTGAGTCCATGCCAATGCAGGCACAAATTCGCCTGTTGCGCGTCTTGCAAGAACGCGTCATCGAAAGAGTTGGGTCTAATGGTTTAGTCCCTCTAGACATTCGAGTGATTGCGGCAACTAAAGTCGACCTAAAGAAAGCCGCTGAAGAAGGCACTTTCCGCCAAGACCTCTATTATCGACTCAATGTTGTGACCTTAGATTTACCGCCGTTAAGAAGCCGACAAGAAGATATCCCAGCACTCTTCCACCACTTCCTACTGGTCGCTGCGGCGCGTTATGGCAAAACAGCCCCGGCAATTCCACAGAAAGAACTGCACGAGCTTTTAGCCCACGATTGGCCGGGAAATGTACGAGAATTGCGTAACACTGCGGAGCGTTTCGTACTTTTAGGCAAGCTATCTCACTTATCAGACAGCACTTCGGAGTCGACCCAACATTTGTCGTTAGCAGAACTGGTTTGTGATTTTGAGAAAAACACGTTAAAGCAAGCGCTTATTGAGTGTAATGGCAGCATCAAAGAGACGATGGATAGACTACAACTTCCCCGAAAAACACTCTACGATAAGATGCAAAAACACCAGCTAGTGAAAGAGTCATACAGACAAAACGAAAACTAAATTAGATTTGGGAGCAAGATCACCTATACTTATTTTGATAACAGGATGTTATGCAATCAAAGTAATAAGGAAATAACTATGGGTGAGAAAACAAAAGTGCCATCGATTACCGATACTTTCGAGATAGATGGTATTTTTTATGCTGACAATCATGTCGATCTACACACGCCAGAATTAGAGGCAAAACGCGCTTTGTATGAGCAGATAAAGCCTCATTCAAATCGTGGCAGAAATATAGATGAGGAGGTCTAGCGACCTCCTCATTTTTTATGGATTAAATTCCATGTCAGTGAATGACTCAAATAGCTACTTGGTTATGATCTCTGGTCCCATCAAGGTGGTTGGTAACCATGTTGATACCCAAGGTACGTAAGTGACGATAATCAGGAATAAGAACATCACCCCAACCCACGGCAATGCGGCTTTTACCACGTTCATCATCGACATCTTCGCGACCCCGGCGGTCACAAACAAATTGAGCCCAACAGGCGGCGTTATCATCCCTATCTCCATGTTCACCACCATCATGATACCTAGGTGAATTGGGTCGATACCGAGCGCAATTGCAATTGGGAATACCAAAGGAGCAACGATGATCAGCAAGCCTGATGGCTCCATGAACTGCCCACCAATCAAGAGTAAAACGTTTACTACAATCAAAAAGGTGATCGGACCCAAGCCCGCAGATAGCATAGACTCAGTGATCATTTGAGGAATGCGTTCTTCGGTCAGTACATGCTTAAGAATCAGAGCATTGGCAATGATAAACAGCAGCATGATCGTCAGCTTGCCTGCATCGTAAAGTGTGTCTTTGGTGTCTTTATGGAAAAACGTTTGGAACACCTTAACCAAAGCAGGCTTTGTATTCTTCTTGTCAGCGAAAGGCCCCATATCTTTATAGATAAAGTTGGCAATAAAGAACGCGTATACCGCTGCAACAGCCGCCGCTTCCGTCGGCGTAAAGATACCGCCGTAGATACCACCCAAAATGATGACAATCAGTAGCAGACCCCAACTTGCGTCTTTTGCTGCTGCGAACATCTCACCCCAGCCCACAAACGGCTGTGCAGGAATCTTCTTAATACGTGCTGCAATGTAGATAGCAATCATCAACATCACACCCGCCAACAGACCAGGAATAACGCCACCGAGGAACATACGACCTACCGATACATCGGTCGCCGCAGCGTAAACAACCATAACAATTGACGGTGGAATCAAGATACCCAAAGTACCCGCATTACAGATAACCCCTGCCGCGAATTCTTTTGTGTAACCGTTTTTGATCATACCAGCGATAACAATACTACCGATTGCTACTACCGTTGCTGGAGACGATCCAGATAACGCTGCGAACATCATACATGCCACAACCGACGCCATCGCTAAACCGCCGCGGAACCAGCCGACCATTGCGATAGCAAAACGGATAATACGTTTCGCCACACCGCCAGTGGACATGAAGCTAGAGGCCAAGATAAAGAAAGGGATCGCTAAGAGTGTGTAGTGGCCTGCAAATGCATTAAACAGCGTTTGTGCAACCGAAGCTAGTGACGCATCAGAGTGCATCAACAAGAATATGACACTTGATAAACCAAGGGAAATCGCAATTGGTACACCGACCAACATGAAAGCAATTACCATTAAAAATAGAAATAACATTGCCATGATTAGTCTTCCTTACCGTTAGATTTTGTACCCGACTCGTTCGCCTTGTTTTGCTTAGTCGAATCCAATACCGCTGTCGCGTCTTCATCAGAACCCGCTAACACATCAGCTTTCAATGCATCCAGCTCTTCTTCGGCTTCATGGCCTGCAATCATGCGGTCAAGCTTGCCCGTCGCCACTTGATAAGCGATTTGGATGAATCGGAACGTCAGCATTGCCATACCAATCGGCAGCGCCATATAAGGAATAAAACGTGGCAGTTTCTCGTATCGCTCGCCTTCATTCAGCCAGTCGGCAAGAAACTGAAGCATCTCGGGCATTGGAATATCATCGGTCTCGTACCAAGCGCGCTCAGTCGCGAACGGGTACCAGTAATTCCAAGAACCGATAAGAAGTAAGATTGAGAATGCTAAGCAGCTTGTGACGGCGATTAACGCATACACTTTACGCAGCTTTTCTGGGGCAAGGTTAATGATCACATCAACGCCAATGTGGAAGTGTTTTTTAACGCCATAAGATGCGCCCACTAACACCATCCAAGCGAACATGAACACAGTCAGTTCTAGTGCCCACAAGATATTGCCATTGAATGCGTATCTGAATACCACATTAGCAAAAGTAAGTAGCGTCATTGCGCCAAGGAAAAATGCGATTAATGACTCTTCAATCACATCCGTAACTCTTCCGACTTTGGAAAAAAGAGAGGTTTCCAGTGCTGATTCGCTAGAATTTGGTTGTTCCATTTGAGGATTATCCATAATTGACTCCGCTTATAGTTATTTTAATAAGGAGTGGCGAAATGCACGCCACTCCCTTAGCGGTGTTATTGGTTTGAAGCTAACGCTGCATCGATAAGGTCTGAACCGATGTCTTTTTCAAACTTCTTCCATACTGGTTGAAGTGCAGCTACCCATGCTTCACGCTGTTCAGGCGTAAGTGTACGAACCTCACCACCGGCTTCGATGATGTTATTTTTGTTCGCTAGGTTAACTTTTGAAGATTCTGCATTACGTGTTTCAGAGACTTCTTGAACGATAGTGCCAAGCTGTGTACGTACATCTTCAGGTAGGTCTTTCCAGAAGTCGTTTGACGTTACCACTAGGTAATCCAAGATACCGTGATTGGTTTCAGTTACGCCGTCTTGTACTTCAAAGAACTTCTTACCGTAGATGTTTGACCATGTGTTCTCTTGACCATCGATAACCTTAGTTTGCAGGCCACCATAAACTTCTTTGAAAGACATCTTCTGTGGGTTAGCGCCTAGTTGTTCAAACTGAGCCACCAATACGTCTGATGCTTGAACACGGAATTTCAAGCCTTCCGCGTCTTCAGGATTGATAAGAGGTTTGTTTGCTGACATCTGTTTCATGCCATTGTGCCAAAACGCAAGACCTTGCAGGCCACGACGCTTCATCGCATTCTTCAGTTTTTCGCCAGATTCTGAGTTTTGGAAACGGTCAACGGCTTCTACGTCTTCAAATAGGAAAGGAAGGTCAAAAATGCGGTATTTCTTAGTGAACTTCTCAAATTTAGACAACGATGGCGCCGCCATTTGAACATCACCATTTAACAGGGCTTCCAGTACCTTATTATCATCGTAAAGTGTTGAGTTAGGGAAAACTTGCATACAAGCTTTGCCATTCATTTCCGTGTTTACTCGCTCTTCCAGTAAAGAAGCGGCAATGCCTTTCGGGTGCTTATCCGTATTGGTTACATGACTGAATTTAATCACGATTTCACCTGGATCACAGTTTGCAGCAGCATTAAAACTTGTGAGCGCCAGAGCAGAGACAGACAGCAGGGTAAGAGGCTTAAACATTATTATTCTCCTTAGTAAACAAAACAGCCCTTCAATGGGAACTGCGTGCTTTCACTAAGGCAATTAGCGCGCCACATTGACACAAATCATTAACAACCCTTTAACCATAAGGCTTCATGATATCTGCCTGCTGCAATCACCAACTCGCTGCAAAAATCAATGGGTGGGAAATGACACATAGAATATTTGTAAATGGGTGGAAGCTGACCAATGTAATAGTAATGAATGAGGTCTGACCAAAAGCCACATTGCCGATGATACCTTGAAGTAATTTCGACCTATCCTGTAGAGTGCTGCACAACTTAGTCAGATTTACAGCCCCACTACTTACCAAGAGTTGATACTAATGAGTCAGATCTACCATCACCCAGTACAAATTTACTATGAAGATACCGATCACTCAGGTGTGGTTTATCACCCTAACTTTCTAAAATACTTTGAGCGTGCGCGCGAACATGTCTTGGGTAGCGATAAACTGGCGGAATTGTGGAACGAGCACGGACTAGGTTTTGCGGTCTATAAAGCCAACATGACTTTTCAAGATGGTGTTGAATTCGCTGAGATCTGCGACATCCGAACCTCTTTTGAACTCGATGGCAAATACAAAACGCTATGGCGACAAGAAGTGTGGCGTAAAGATGCAACCAAACCCGCTGTGATTGGTGATATCGAAATGGTCTGTTTAGATAAAGACAAACAACTTCAGCCTGTACCCGCAGAAGTATTAAAAGCGATGCTTGGCGAAACGAGTTAGCCAATATTACGAATGGCTGAGAGCGAGCCGTGTTCAAGATTAGAAGCTAAAGGTTCTAGTGTAACGAACGTAAACTCAGCCAAGTAGCTTCGATTTGGGGAAGCACTTAATCTCTAATTGCATAGGAAGCGTTGCACCACCAAGCGTCACGGCAAATCGAAACTGGTTATCCAGCCTTCCTAAACTGCATTGCCAATCTGTTGAAGTATTGTCATTTTCAGCAGCATCCAACCCTACACCGTTATGGACAATGATTCCTCCATGTAACTCTGGTCGTAAACCCGACGAATGAACTGGCAGCGTTTGTTGAGTTAGATTGGAAAAATCGAACGAAAAACTTTTCAATGATGTGGCCAACCCCTTACCTGTCGCTTTGATGTACGACTCTTTCAGTGCCCACAAATCAAAAAAACGTTCTCTTTGAGATACCTCATCCAGCTCGAGTAAATCGTTAATCTCAAATTCCGAAAAGTAATGCTTCATGATCGCCGCGATGTTGGTCGAGCTTCTTGCATGTTCTATATCCACCCCAAGCTGTAGTGGTTGCCCTTTCGTTCGGCAGACAGCAATCAGTAAATGATCTTGACTGTGGCTAATATTGAAATTCAGTCCGGTTTTGTGTTGCTGCTCTGCAATCAAGCTTGGTTTGCCTTTTTCACCATACTCAAATCGCCACTCTTCAGCCGTCAAATCAGAGTAGATCGACAGAACCTCTCGTAAGTAGTTACGAACATAGAGCGCTTGGATCTGAGATGAAGGCATTCGATAACGCTCAACCTTAGCGACTTCATCGTCGGTCAGTTTCTGTTTAAGGCACGACACATGATCAGTACCTTCATCCAAATTGCTTAGAGAACAAAGCCACAAATCAACGACTGGTGTTTCCATCTTTTGAGCACTCACTTCTTAAAAATCACTATTCATAAAGCCATCAATAAAACATCAAAACGAACAAATTTAACTCACCTATGTTTTGAGAGAAACATAGAGAATTTGGGCAGGAAACACCCTTCATATGCGGACTTAAAACTAATTTTTCAAATAATAACAAATTAAAACACAGATCACACTTAGCCTTACGGAACAGTCATCTATTAAATGTTACTTACAAAAACATGACATAGATCTCACCAAGTCAAAAAATAGAGCATAAACACTAAAAAACTACTCATATCCATTAATTATCAATAAGTTAATTGCATTAAAAATACAAAAAACAAAAGTTCAGTAAAATCATCTGGTCTGAACAGATCATAGTGGCCTCTGGGAGCATTGTATCGGCCACTCACCTCGGGTAGCCTGCTCAACCATTAAACAAATTCACACGTTTTTATTGCGGATACCTGCTTTGCATAAAGCAGTACTTTGGACAGGATTTAAATGGACATTAACCTCACATTCGAATACCCCCTTCACGCATGAAACACGTTCTCAACGTCTGCAAGTCAATGAACTTCGCACCCCCTATTTCAGTCAGGTGGCCAACTTTCGGCAGCCTTACTCTTCAGCTGCGTTTGCCCAAATCTGTTTCAGATTTATTTTCGATTCAATTAAAAGCGCAGCCTCAAAACACGACATCGCCCTCAGTGATTTCAAGTGGAGACTCATAATGAGCCAACCCGAAAAAAATACACCGGAATCAGTCGACGACACTCGACTTAATAAACGTCTTAAAGACATGCCTATTGCTATCGTTGGTATGGCAAGCATGTTTGCGAACTCTCGCTACCTAAACAAATTCTGGGATTTGATCAGCGAAAAGATCGATGCAATTACCGAAGTGCCTGATACACACTGGCGCCCAGAAGATTACTACGATTCAGATCGTACTACGCCAGACAAATCTTACTGTAAGCGCGGTGGCTTCATCCCAGAAGTTGACTTCAACCCTATGGAATTCGGCCTTCCGCCAAATATCCTAGAACTGACTGATACGTCACAGCTGCTATCTCTGATCGTGGCAAAAGAAGTACTTGAAGATGCGAAACTTCCTGAAGGTTACGATCGCGATAAGATCGGTATTACACTCGGTGTAGGCGGTGGTCAGAAGATCGCTCAAAGCTTGAATGCTCGTCTTCAATACCCTGTTTTGAAAAAAGTCTTCAAGAGCAGTGGCATCAACGACGAAGACAGCGAAATGCTGATCAAAAAATTCCAAGACCAATACATCCACTGGGAAGAGAACTCATTCCCTGGTTCATTAGGTAACGTAATTTCAGGTCGTATTGCTAACCGCTTTGACCTTGGTGGCATCAACTGTGTAGTAGATGCTGCGTGTGCAGGTTCTCTAGCCGCAATGCGCATGGCACTGAGCGAGCTGGTTGAAGGCCGCAGTGAAATGATGATCACTGGTGGTGTGTGTACTGATAACTCACCAACCATGTACATGAGCTTCTCTAAAACCCCAGCATTCACTACAAACGAAACCATTCAACCTTTCGACATCGATTCAAAAGGTATGATGATTGGTGAAGGCATCGGCATGGTTGCTCTTAAGCGCCTTGAAGATGCTGAACGTGACGGCGACAGAATCTACTCAGTGATTAAAGGTGTCGGTTCTTCTTCGGATGGTAAGTTCAAGAGTATTTACGCGCCTCGCCCTGAAGGACAAGCAAAAGCACTCAAACGTGCTTATGATGATGCAGGTTTCGCACCGCACACGCTTGGCCTACTAGAAGCGCACGGCACAGGTACTGCAGCAGGCGATGTTGCTGAATTTGGTGGCTTAAACTCGGTATTCAGTGAGAACAATGAAGAGAAGCAACACATTGCGTTAGGCTCTGTGAAATCTCAAATTGGTCACACTAAATCAACCGCGGGTACTGCAGGTTTAATCAAAGCTGCCTTAGCACTGCACCACAAAGTACTGCCGCCAACGATTAACGTATCGGCTCCGAATCCTAAACTGGATATCGGAAACTCGCCGTTCTACCTAAACACACAAACGCGCCCTTGGATGAAACGTGTCGACGGCACACCACGCCGTGCAGGTATCAGCTCATTCGGTTTTGGTGGCACTAACTTCCACGTGGTATTGGAAGAGTACACACCAGAGCACACTCGCGGTGACAAATACCGTCAACGCCAAGTGCCGCAAACTCTGTTATTCAGCGCAGAATCTCGTCAAGCACTGATCAATGAACTTAAACAGGTTTCAACTCAAACTGCAGATGCAGCGTTCAAACTGGAAGCGCTTGCTGAGCAACACGCTCTACGCGAAGTTGACGCTAAGCATGCTCGTCTTGGTTTAGTTGTAACTGACCAAGCAGACCTTCAAGCGCAACTGACTCAAGCGATTCCTATGCTTGAGAGCCAAACCAAAGCACATTGGCAGATGCCAAACGGTACTAGCTACCGTGAGTCAGCACTGATTGCTGAAAACGGCACTAGTAAAGTAGCAGCGCTATTTGCAGGTCAAGGTTCGCAATATCTCAACATGGGTCGCGAGCTTGCTTGTCATTACCCAGAGATGCGCCAACAGCTTGCTCAAGCGGACCAAGTATTTGGTCAGCACAAGAAGACGGCTCTGTCCCAAATTCTATTCCCCATTCCAACCTTCACACCAGAAGCAACCAAAGCTCAAGAAGCGGTGTTAACCAACACGGCCAATGCGCAAAGTGCAATTGGTACTGTGTCTATGGGTCAGTTCGACATCATGACTCAAGCTGGCTTCAAAGCAGACATGGTTGCAGGCCACAGCTTTGGTGAACTAAGCGCACTATGTGCTTCGGGTGTTATCTCGCAAGACGATTACTACCAACTAGCTTTCGCTCGTGGCGATGCGATGGCGGCGACACCTGAACAAGGCGACAGCGGTACTATGTTTGCGGTCATTCTAGACGCAGACAAACTTCCAGCCGTTGAAAGCTGCATCAGCCAATTCGAAGGCGTGAGCATTGCCAACTACAACGCTCCGACTCAATTGGTTATTGCTGGTCCAACAGCAACCGTTCAGCAGGCAGCCCAAGCGCTAACTGAGCAAGGCTTCAAAGCAATTGCTCTGCCAGTATCTGGTGCTTTCCACACCCCGCTTGTTGCTCATGCTCAAAAGCCATTTGCAGCTGCAATTGATAAAGCTTCATTTAGCGCTCCAACGCTGCCGCTTTACTCAAACGCAACGGGCAAACTGCACAGCAAAGACGCTAAAGCGATTAAGAAAGCATTCAAACAACACATGCTGCAATCGGTTCGTTTCAGCGAGCAAATTGAAGCGATGTATGAAGCAGGCGCGCGCGTATTCGTTGAGTTCGGTCCGAAAAACATTCTTCAAAAGCTGGTTGAGAAAACACTGGCTGATAAAAACGAAGAACTTTACGCAATCAGCATCAACCCAAGCCCTAAAGGAGACAGTGACCAACAGCTTCGTTTAGCTGCGGTTCAACTGTGCGTGACAGGTGTTTCATTAGACAACATTGACCCTTACCAAGCTGACATTGCTGAACCTGCAAAGGCATCACCAATGAACATCAAGCTGAATGCAACCAACTACATCAGCCCTGCTACTCGTAAGAAAATGGATCAATCATTGGCTTCGGGCAACGTCACCGAAAAGACTGAGATTGTTCAAGTGAAAGTTGAAGTCGAGAAAATCGTGGAAAAAGAAGTGATTAAAACAGAAATCGTTGAAGTACCTGTGGCTGCTCCTCAAGCTTCAAATGTACAACAGTCAGTTGCAGCAGCGCCAAGTGCACAAGCAGCTCAGCAACCTCAAGTGGCACAACCTGCATCGGCGACTATTCAACCAACAGCTTCAGTAACGGTTGATGAGTCTTCACTGCAATCATTCTTCAATGCTCAACAACAAGCAGCAGAAGTACATCAGCAGTTCCTTGCAATTCCTCAGCAATACGGTGACACGTTCAACACCCTAATGTCTGAGCAAGCGAAAATGGCAACAGCAGGCGTAGCAATTCCTGAGAACCTACAGCGTTCTATGGAGATGTTCCACCAGCACCAAGCTGAAACGCTAAAAGCTCACGCTCATTACCTAGAAATGCAAGCGCACAGCAACAACTCAGCACTTAATATGCTGACACAAGGTTCAGTACAAACAGTACAACCAACCTTCGTTGCGCCAGTAAATGCTCAGCCAGTGATTCAAGCTCCAGCTACTCAAACTACTCCAGCAGCTATCGTTCAACAGCCTGTAGCTCAAGTGCAAACAGCTCCTGTACAAGCTGCGCCGGTTCAAAATACAACAGTTCAGAAAGCTCCAGTACAGAAAGCAGCTCCTGCACCACAAGTAGCGGCTCAAGCGGCAGCACAGGTTGCAGCTCAGCCTGTGCCAGTTAAAGCACAACCGGCTCCTGTGGCTGCACCAGTAGCAGTACAATCAGCCGATGCTGAAAAAGTGATGCTAGAAGTGGTCGCTGAGAAAACGGGTTACCCAACGGAAATGCTTGATCTAGAAATGGACATGGAAGCAGACCTTGGTATCGACTCAATCAAGCGCGTAGAAATCCTTGGTACCGTTCAAGACGAAATGCCAAACCTACCTGAGCTGAACCCTGAAGATTTAGCTGAGTGTCGTACTCTTGGCGAAATCGTTACTTACATGAACAGCAAGATGCCAGCATCAGCGCCTGTTGCAGCACAGCCAAGCGCAGCCGCTCCTGTTCAAGCAGCAAATGGCCTTGATGCGAAAGTCGTTCAACAAACCATGCTAGAAGTGGTTGCTGAGAAGACAGGTTACCCAACGGAAATGCTTGATCTAGAAATGGATATGGAAGCTGACCTTGGTATCGATTCAATCAAGCGTGTTGAGATTCTTGGTACGGTTCGAGATGAACTGCCTACTCTTCCAGAGCTAAACCCTGAAGACTTAGCTGAGTGTCGCACTCTTGGCGAAATCGTTAACTACATGAACAGCAAGCTTCCAGCTTCGGCTCCTGTAGTCGCTCAAACTGCAACAACTTCAGTGCAAGCAACTAGCGGACTAGATGCAGCTGTTGTTCAGAAGACGATGTTAGAAGTGGTAGCAGAGAAGACGGGCTACCCGACTGAAATGCTAGATCTAGCAATGGATATGGAAGCCGACCTTGGTATCGATTCAATCAAGCGTGTTGAGATTCTTGGTACGGTTCAAGATGAATTACCGACTCTTCCAGAACTAAACCCTGAAGACTTAGCTGAATGTCGCACTCTAGGCGAAATCGTAGCCTACATGAACAGCAAGCTTCCAGCTTCTGCTCCAGTAGCAGCTCAAGCATCTGCGCCAGCAGTATCAAACGGTTTAAACGCAGAACAAGTTCAAAGCACAATGTTGAGCGTAGTAGCGGATAAAACGGGCTACCCAACAGAAATGCTCGACCTAGCAATGGACATGGAAGCTGACCTTGGCATCGACTCAATCAAACGTGTTGAGATCCTTGGTACGGTTCAAGACCAACTACCAACCTTGCCAGAGCTAAACCCTGAAGACCTAGCTGAGTGTCGTACTCTGGGTGAAATTGTAGACTACATGAACAGCAAGCTAGCTCCGAATTCGGAAGCAGCGACAGTAGCTCCTGCTCCAGAAGCCGCTGTAGAAAGCACGAGCAACGACCTAAACCCTGCTCACGTTCAATCAACTATGATGGAAGTGGTTGCCGACAAAACAGGCTACCCAGCAGAAATGCTCGACCTAGCGATGGACATGGAAGCTGACCTTGGTATCGATTCGATTAAACGCGTTGAGATCTTGGGTACGGTTCAAGACCAGCTACCAACGCTGCCAGAGCTAAACCCTGAAGACTTAGCTGAGTGTCGTACTCTTGGTGAAATCGTTACCTACATGCAAAGCAAGCTATCCGTTGCTGCACCTGTAGCGACTGCTAAAGCTGAATCAGTAACGCCTATCGCAGAAACAGCGACAGCGGAACTTCCTCCACACAATGAGGTAGCGCTAAAAAAGCTACCAGCGGCAGATAAACTCGTCGATTGTTTCTCAAAAGACGCTTGTGTCGTGATCACAGATGATGGTCACAACGCCGGTGTTCTAGCAGAAAAGTTGACCGCTAACGGCATTCAAGTTGCTGTAGTGCGTAGTGCTCTTTCTGCCGCGTCACCTTTAAACAGTGAAATCGCAAGCTACACACTCAACAGCGTCGATGATGCTGGTGTGACTGCAGTTATTAACGACATCGAAGCAGACCTTAAAACGTCGAACAAAGTGATTGCTGGCTTCATTCACCTACAAGCTATCGTTGATGCTAAACAAAGCAACGAGCAAGCGGTTAACTTGAATGCAGACTCAAGAGCTTCACTGACGACAGCGTTCTTATTCGCCAAGCACCTAAATGGCCAACTGAATGCCGTTTCTGGTCGTAGCGTGTTCTTCACACTAAGCCGTATCGATGGTGGCTTTGGTTACCTAGATACTAAGCAATTAGCGAATGCAGAACTTAACCAAGCGGCTCTATCTGGTCTAACTAAGACACTGAGCCATGAATGGTCAAACGTATTCTGCCGTGCATTGGATGCTGACGCTTCTATTGATGCTCGTCACCTAGCTGAAGCTATCACAGGTGAACTGTTCGATATCGATACCAACACGGTTGAAATCGGCCTTAGCCATACGGAAAACGGTGAATCTGGTCGTGCAACACTGATTGCGACAACACCAGGCGCTGCACAAACTAAAAACACAGGCGCTCAACTCACCAAGAGCGACAAAGTTCTCGTAACTGGTGGCGCTAAAGGCGTGACGTTTGAATGTGCACTGACGCTTGCTAAGCAATGTAAATCTCATTTCGTTCTTGCAGGTCGTAGTAAGCATATTACTTCAGTTGAGCTACCTCAGTGGGCACAAGGTAAGCAAGAGAAAGAGCTAAAACCAGCGGCTATCGCTCACCTACAAGCAACAGGTGACAAACCAACGCCGAAGAAAGTAGATGCCTTGCTAAAACCTGTATTGAGCAGCCTTGAAATCAACGCAGCACTTGCCGCTTTCAATGAGATCGGCGCGAGCGCTGAATACCTAAGCCTAGATGTATCGAACCATGAGTCAGTAGCAAAAACACTGGCAAACTTCGAAGGCATCACAGGTCTTATCCACGGTGCAGGTGTACTGGCTGACAAGCATATTCAAGACAAAACGCTTGATGAACTGAACATGGTTTACGGCACCAAAGTGGGCGGACTAGAAGCGGTTCTTGGTGGTCTTGATAGCAGCAAGCTAAAACTGATTGCGATGTTCTCTTCGGCGGCGGGTTTCTACGGAAACACAGGCCAAAGCGATTACTCAATGTCCAACGAGATCCTGAACAAAGCGGCTCTACAGCTGTCTGCTCGTAACCCTCAAGCGAAAGTGATGAGCTTCAACTGGGGACCGTGGGACGGTGGCATGGTCAACGCAGCACTAAAACGTATGTTTACAGAGCGCGGTGTGTACGTAATTCCTCTTCAGGCGGGTGCAGAGCTATTTAGTTCTCAACTACTGAACGAAACTGGCATTCAACTGCTGGTTGGTACGAGCATGCAAGGTTCTGACAACAAGGAAGCTGCTGTAAAAAAGCTTAATGCGGAGTCTGTGCACCTTGCAGAGAGTCCGCTGAATACAAGCATTACTGTGACACGTCATCTTGATCCAAAGGCATTGCCTTTCATTCAAGATCACTGCATTGCCGGTAACCCAGTGTTACCGACAGTGTGTGCCATCCAATGGATGCGTGAAGTCGCAGAGCAACTGTTAGGGGTGAACGTTAGCGTTCACAACTACAAACTGCTGAAAGGTGTGATTTTTGATACTGATGAAGTGAAAGAGCTGAAACTGGTTCTTTCCTCTGATGCTAAATCAAAAGATCAGCTAAAAGCAGTAATCAGCTGCCAAGGACGACCACAGTATCAAGCTCAGTTGCAAGTTGCCTCTGTGCAAATGTCTGAAGATGTTCAACAAGCGTCGACAAAACGCTTTGAAGCCAGCACTTCAGCACCTGTAACAACGGCACAAGCTCTATACAGTGACGGCACTCTGTTTCATGGACCAAGATTGCAAGGTATTACCTCAGTTGAGCGCTTTGACGACTTAGGCTTATTGGCTCAGTGCCAGTTGCCTCAGATTGAAAACAGCGACTGCGGATCATTTATTCCTAAGCAAGGCTTTGGCGATAGCCAACCATTTGCTGAAGATTATCTGTTGCAAGCCATGTTGGTATGGGCTCGATTGAAATACGGCGCGGCAAGCCTACCGTCTGCAATCGGTGAGTTTGTGTGTTACGCACCGATGCACAATGGTGACCAAGGTTGGCTAGAACTGAGCGTGATAAAAAGCACGACTCGTTCACTGCAAGCTGATATCTCGCTTTACCACCAAGATGGTCGTTTAAGCGCAGTAATGAAAGGTGCCAAAGTCACCATCAGCAAGAGCTTAAATGACGCATTTTTGCCAAAATCTAGCTCAGCAGTGCCGAAGAAAGAAGCGACTAAGAACCCAGAAAAGGAGCAATTGTCATAGTGACTGTTCCTACTAATAAAGCGATGCCATTGCGCATCGCTCTTTTAGCTCAGCCAGCAAACGCGGCTGAGCTTTCTGCCGACTTATTTCCCTCGTTCCCAGAGATGATAACTGTTGTGGTTGATGGCAATTTTAATCAAGCACTTGCTCACGCCATCGAGACAGTCAATCAAGGTAATGTCGTTAAGCTCTGTTTGGATCATCACTCACCATCATTGTTGATGTTAAGTGCGCTGAATGCTGCTCAGAATAAGATTCACCCACACGCGAATTTGGCGAGCTTTGTAGATACAGCTACCGGAAATAGCATTCAGCTAGCTCTGGATATTGCACGCCGCCCCGCTTCAGATTTAAGTCATCAACAGCAACACTCTGACTTATCGGCTTCGCAGCAGTTTGATGAATTGTTGAATATAGTTAATGCGATATCGAGCCGTTCATTACCGAGCCATTCATTACCTAACCATTACTGGTTCACTGAGCCAAACAAAGCACGTGTTGCTGCGTTAACTTTCAGTGACGATAGCCCAAAAGCCACCAGCCTGATATTGACTCAAGCGACCGGTTTGCACGAGCCAAAGCCATTGCTATCCAGCGAGAGTTTGATGTTTGTGGTTTCTGGCTGCGAGCAAACTGAATTGGTTTCTCAGTTGGCCTCACTAAGAGCTGAGCTTAAATGCGTTAGTGATTCGGCAGACAGAGAACTTGCTATCGCCAGCTTGATGTATTCAAACCTAAGTCATTTCCAAAGCGCTCAACACAATGCTGACTGTGGTGCGAATATCGTGATTCAGGCGGCTTCAATCGATGCTGCACTGCAAGAGATCACAGCGCTAGAAAATGCGTTGCCAAAAATAATGGCTGACAATAGCCAATACAAGACTCCAGCAGGCAGTTGTTTCTCACCAAAGCCTCAAAGCAAAGGTGGCGTTGCATTTGTTTACCCTGGTGTTGGCACGGTTTATCCAGGTATGTTGCGCGATTTTCACCACCATTTCCCACAGTTATTTGCTCGTTTAGAACGTGAGGGTAACTTGAAAGAGATGCTGCAGGCAGAGAAAACCTACGCTGAAGATTCGCAAGAAATGTCGCTTAGTGAATTGGCAATTGCCGGTGTAGGCAGTAGTTACCTGTTAACACAACTGCTATGTGATGAATTCAAAGTGCAGCCAGATTTCGCTTTGGGTTACTCCAAGGGTGAGGCTTCCATGTGGGCCAGCTTAAATGTTTGGAAAAACCCACATGCGCTGATTGAGATGACTCAAACTAGCCCTATTTTCACCACGGCAATTTCTGGCGAACTCACTGCAGTGCGTCAAGATTGGCAGCTGAACGGCGACGAAAGCATCCAATGGAACAGCTTTGTGGTTCGCAGTGATGCGCAAGCGATTGAGGCTCTGTTACCAGAGTTTCCACGCGCTTATCTCGCTATCATCCAAGGTGACACTTGCGTACTGGCAGGTTGTGAAAGCACATGTCGTGCATTGCTCAAAAAACTGGGTAAACGTGGCATTGCCGCGAATCGTGTTACCGCAATGCACACCACACCAGCATTGAGCCAACATAGCCAAGTGCGTAAGTTTTACACGCAACCACTGTTCGACGAATTGCCAAAGCATATCCGCTTTATCAGCGCAGCAGGTCTAACGACGGGCGCACCAATCAATATCGTCAGCGACAGCATCGCCCTTTCAATTGCCGATACTTTCTGTTCGACGCTGGATTTCACCGCGTTGATCCAGAGTGTGCGTCAGCAAGGTGCTCGTCTGTTTGTCGAAGTAGGTGCCGATCGTCAAACCAGCACATTGATCGACAAGATCAATCGTAGCGACAACGTAGCCGACCAGTACTGCACAATCGCTTCCAATGCCAAGGGTGGTGACGATATTGTCACGCTCATCAAGTGTATTGGCCAGCTCATTACTCATCAAATTCCACTGTCTGTCGAGCCACTTATTCAAGGGCTAGAACAACAGATCACCGCCGCTAAGCAATTACGTGGTGTGCCTCAAGGCAGCGCAGTGAATCATCAAGGAGAGCTAGTATGAGTTCTCAATCGAACCAGTATCAGGCTCAAACTAAGAATAAGCAGCAAGTGAAGTGCAATAAGATCGCGATTGTTGGTATTGCTAACCAGTATCCAGAAGCGGATACGCCAAAAGACTTTTGGCAAAACTTGCTAGATAAAAAAGATTCTCGCACCACATTAAGCGCTGAAAAGTTAGGTGCTAAACCTGAAAGCTATCAGGGCGTGCAAGGCGAATCAGACCGCTTTTACTGTGATAAAGGCGGCTACATCGAAAACTTCAATTTCGACAGCAATGGCTACCGCTTAACAGCTGAGTCATTCAACGGTGTTGACCAAAGTTTCCTATGGGCTTTGGACACCAGTCGTAAGGCTTTAGTCGACGCTGGCATTGATCTGAATGCCGATGTTTTAGAGCGCACAGGCGTGATCATGGGTGCCCTTTCGTTCCCAACCACACGCTCAAACGATCTGTTTCTGCCGATGTATCACTCGGTGGTCGAGAAAGCACTACAAGCTAAATTGGCTAATGACCAGTTTTCACTGCTGCCAACCAATGAAACCGTGCAAGACCTCAACCCGATCAACGGTGCGGCAGCACACAACGCCTCTAAGTTAGTGGCTGATGCATTGGGTTTAGGCAACGTCCAACTTAGCCTAGATGCCGCATGTGCAAGTTCCGTGTATTCATTGAAGTTAGCGTGTGATTACTTGAACACGGGCAAAGCCGACATGATGTTGGCGGGCGCAGTATCCGGTGCTGACCCATTCTTTATCAACATGGGTTTTTCCATCTTCCACGCTTACCCTGACCACAGTGTGTCGGTTCCGTTTGATAGCAACAGTAAAGGTCTATTTGCTGGCGAAGGTGCCGGTGTTTTAGTCCTAAAACGTTTGGCTGATGCAGAGCGTGATGGCGACAACATCTACGCAGTCGTCAGTGGAATCGGCTTGTCGAACGATGGCCGTGGTCAGTTCGTATTAAGCCCAAATAGCAAAGGACAAGTCCAAGCCTTTGAACGCGCTTACGAAGCTTCTAACCTAACACCAGACAGCATCGAAGTAATTGAGTGTCACGCAACCGGCACACCGTTAGGTGACAAGGTTGAGCTAACCTCAATGGAACGTTTCTTTGCTGACAAACTGAATGGTTCTAACCCGCCATTGATTGGCTCTGCGAAGTCCAACCTCGGTCACTTACTGACTGCGGCGGGTATGCCGGGGATCATGAAGATGATTTTTGCGATGAAAGAAGGTGTTCTTCCGCCAAGTATTAATTTGGACAAGCCGCTATCGTCGCCAGAAGGTTTATTTGGCTCACAGACGCTACCAACGCAAGTTCAACCTTGGCCAAGTAAAGCGGGCAACTCAGAGCGCTGTTCGGGTGTTTCTGTATTTGGTTTCGGTGGTTGTAACGCACACTTACTGCTTGAAGCGTACTCAGATAAGAGTCATGTAAACCAGACTCTAGAGTCGGCATCTCCAAGCCTACAGCCGTCTAATTTAAGCATTACTGGCCTAGCGTCTCACTTCGGTTCTCTGCAAAGCATCAACGCGCTGAGCACTGCGATTGAAACCAACAACGATGCTTTCATTGCTTTGCCTAAGAAGCGCTGGAAAGGTTTAGACCAACATCCAGAACTGCTGAATCAGTTTGGTTTACACGGCATTCCAAACGGGGCTTACATCGATCAATTCGACCTCGATTTCCTACGCTTCAAAGTACCGCCGAATGAAGATGACCGTTTGATCTCTCAGCAGTTGCTACTGATGAAAGTTGCAGACGAAGCGATCAAAGATGCCAAGCTTGTGGCAGGCCAAAAGGTTGCAGTACTGGTAGCGATGGAAACTGAGCTTGAGATGCACCAATTCCGTGGACGCGTAAACCTGCATAGCCAATTGGCTGACAGCTTTGCCAACATGGGTATTGAGCTAACACAAGACGAATACCAATCGCTAGAAACCATCGCGATGGACAGTGTGATGGACGCAGCCAAACTGAACCAATACACCAGTTTCATCGGCAATATCATGGCTTCGCGCATCTCTTCATTATGGGACTTTAATGGCCCTGCCTTTACGATTTCAGCCGCTGAACAGTCAGTTGCTCGTTGTGTCGATGTCGCGCAAAACCTGATGTCGCAAGAATCCATGGATGCAGTCGTGATTGCAGCCGTCGACCTAAGCGGCAGTGCGGAACATGTGATTCTGAAGAACAGCGTGAGCCCAGTGTCGCTTGATCCAAAATTCGGACAACCGCAAGACGGCAGTTGGAATGTGGGCGAAGGCGCAGGTGCAATTGTTCTTGTGGAAGAAGGTCGAGTAGCGAGCAACCAAGACACAGCTTACGGCAGCATTAACGCCTTGGCCTTTGGCTCAAGCGAGCGTAACAACGCCGTTGTTGATGAGTTACTGACTCAAGTCGGTATGAGCTCAAACGATGTTTCTCTGCTTGAGCTTAACCATGCACCTGAGTCTTTGTCACACGAGCTTGTATCTCTCAACTTAGAAGTTACCAAGACCACTCAAGCGAGCCAACGTGTTGGTCACTGCTCTGCAGCTTCTGGCATGGCAAGCCTGCTACACGGTCTCCTCAACCTGAACCTTGAGTCTCTGAATCCAAATATCAGCTCTAAGAGCGCGATTGTTGCCAACATCAGCGAAGGACAATGTTCACAGCTGCTACTAAGCCAGTCGAGTGTTGAATCTCAGTCACTTTCCGTTCGTTTAAGCAATGAACTGGCGGGCGATGCTAAACGTCAATTGGTTAAGCAAGTGACTCTTGGTGGTCGCGATATCTATCAACATATTGCCCAGACTCCAGTGACTAACTTGGCTGCAATTAAGCAGAAAGCTTCTGGTAAACAAGCAGCAAGAGTGGCGTCGGTTCCAACGACAGCAAGCATTCAAGTAGCCCTTGCGCAAAAAGAGTTAGAGAAGAAAGCATTAGCGCAGAACGCGGTAGAGCCAGTAATCGAAACTCCTACATCAGTATCCCCTACTCTGGCGCCAACTCGCCACAGTCAGCTAACAGGTAACCACAGCAATATGACTCATGTCCTATCCGCTAAAAATGGCGCGTCTCAAATCGACGCTAATACGGATGCAGCATCACAGCCGTCTGTAACACCATACAACCAAGCTTTTGCTCAAAATCAGCAAGCAACTCAGCAAGTACACAAAGCATTCCTGCACACACGTGCCCAAGGCATGCAGATGGCTGATGCGCTATTAAAAGCACAGTTAAACGCAATTACGTCTGGTTTAGATAGCTCAGCCCTTATTCAACAAACGAATGGTCAACAAACGCCAACTCAGCCTGTTCAAGCTCAACCAGCTCAGGTTCAGTCAGCGCCAGTAAACGCACTTGCGACACCAGCACCAGTAAAACCTATCCGTAAACCATGTATCTGGGATTACGATGATCTGGTTGAATACGCTGAAGGCGACATCGCCAATGTATTTGGCCCTGACTACGCGATCATCGATAGCTACTCGCGCCGCGTTCGCCTACCAACCACAGACTACCTATTGGTATCTCGTGTAACCAAGCTCAACGCGACAGTGAACGAATACAAGCCAAGCACCATGACCACAGAGTACGACATCCCAGTTGATGCGCCGTATCTTGTTGATGGTCAAATCCCTTGGGCTGTAGCGGTAGAATCTGGTCAGTGTGACCTAATGCTGATCAGCTACTTAGGCATTGATTTCGAAAACAAAGGCGAGCGTGTTTATCGCCTGCTTGATTGTACACTGACCTTCCTTGGCGACTTGCCTCGTGGTGGCGATACGCTGCGTTACGACATCTCAATCAACAGCTTTGCTCGCAATGGCGACACGCTACTGTTCTTCTTCTCGTACGAATGTTTCGTTGGCGACAAGATGATCCTGAAAATGGATAACGGCTGTGCGGGCTTCTTCACTGATGAAGAGCTAGCCGATGGCAAGGGCGTGATTCACACTGAAGATGAAATCAAGGCTCGTAAACTTGCCACTAAGCAACGTTTCGACCCTATGTTGCACTGCCCTAAAACCCAGTTTAACCACCAAGAACTGCGCCACCTACTGACTGCAAACATTGCAGAGTGTTTTGGCCCGACTCACCAATCTGATCGCCACCAGCCTTCTTTGTGCTTCAGCGCAGAGAAGTTCATGATGATCGAAAAGGTTAGCCGTGTTGAACCGCAAGGTGGCACATGGGGACTTGGTCTGATTGAAGGTCACAAACAGCTAGAGCCTGAGCACTGGTACTTCCCTTGTCACTTCAAAGATGACTCAGTAATGGCTGGCTCTTTGATGGCAGAAGGTTGTGGTCAACTGCTGCAATTCTTCATGATGCACCTTGGCATGCACACGCTTGTTCAAAATGGTCGTTTCCAACCGCTTGAAAATGCCCCTCAACAAGTACGCTGTCGTGGTCAAGTTCTACCACAATCGGCAGAACTGACTTACCGCATGGAAGTGACCGAGATTGGTCTAAGCCCTCGCCCATACGCGAAAGCTAACATCGATATTTTACTGAATGGCAAAGTGATTGTTGATTTCCAAAACTTGGGTGTGATGATCAAAGAAGATGACGAATGTACTCGTTACCTGCCTTCTTTAGAAACAGCTGTCGCGACTCCTGTTATCGAAAGCTTGGACCATAAAAGCTTGGGCCATACACCCGTCATTAATCAGCAGGCTTCAGCAAATGCGCCGTTGATGGCGCAAATTGAAGACCTAGAAACAGCGCCAAACAAAGGCGTGATTCCTCTTCAACATGTTGAAGCTCCGGTAACGCCTGATTACCCGAACCGCACACCCGATACGGTTCCATTCACGCCATATCACATGTTCGAATTCGCGACTGGCGACATCGAAAAATGTTTCGGCCCTGATTTCTCTATCTACCGTGGGATGATTCCACCACGTACTCCGTGTGGCGACTTGCAGTTAACCACTCGTGTCGTTGAGATCGACGGCAAGCGTGGCGACTTCAAGAAACCTTCATCGTGTATCGCTGAATACGAAGTGCCAGAAAATGCATGGTACTTTGATGAAAACAGCCACCATACCTTGATGCCTTACTCGGTGTTGATGGAGATTTCACTGCAGCCAAACGGCTTCATCTCTGGCTACATGGGCACCACACTAGGCTTCCCAGGTGAAGAACTGTTTTTCCGTAACCTAGACGGCAGCGGCAAAATGCTGCGTAACGTCGACTTGCGTGGCAAAACGATCACCAACGATTCTCGCCTGCTTTCAACCGTAATGATGGGTACAAACATCGTACAGAGCTTTAGCTTCGAACTGAGCACTGACGGCGTGCCATTCTACGAAGGTACAGCGGTATTTGGTTACTTCAAAGGCGCAGCACTGAAAGACCAACTGGGTTTGGACAACGGTAAGGTGACTCATCCTTGGCACGTTGATAACAACCGCACGCCGGATGTAAACATCAACCTGCTAGACAAAACGACGCGTTACTTCAATGCACCTGTCTCGTCTACTGGTGAAGTACAAGAGCACTACAAATTGGCCGGCGGTCGTTTGAACTTTATCGATACCGTGCAGATCACTAGCGATGGTGGTAAAGACGGTCTTGGTTACCTATACGCTGAGCGTACGATTGACCCAAGTGATTGGTTCTTCCAATTCCACTTCCATCAAGATCCTGTAATGCCAGGTTCTCTAGGTGTCGAAGCGATCATCGAGCTGATGCAAACCTATGCGCTAAACAAAGATCTTGGCGCTGACTTCCGCAATCCAAAGTTCGGTCAAATCCAATCTGAAGTGAAATGGAAATACCGTGGTCAGATTAACCCTCTGAACAAACAGATGTCTCTCGATGTACATATCACAGCGGTTAAAGACGAAGACGGCAAACGCACCATCGTTGGTGACGCAAACCTGAGCAAAGATGGTCTGCGTATTTACGAAGTGAAAGACATCGCCATTTGTATCGAAGAAGCATAAGCCTGACACGGAACTAGGAAAGAAATAATTATGACAACTCAAACTACTATCAATAACGAAAAGCTATCTCCGTGGCCTTGGCAGATTGAAGAGAAAACAACTCATTTTGATAGCGCGGCAATGTCGACCATCTTAAAAGACTTAAGCCTTGCTTGTTACGTAGTGAGCCACCCAGAAAAAGGCTTAGGCGTCAGCCAACAAGCTGAAATTACATCGGGTGATTCAGCAAGTGCAGCGAACAGCCAACCTGTTAGCGCATTTGCTCCTGCACTCGGTACACAAAGCTTGGGCGACGAAGAGTTTCGTCGCTGTCATGGCGTAAAATACGCGTACTACGCAGGCGCAATGGCCAACGGCATCTCATCTGAAGAGCTTGTAATTGCGCTTGGTCAGGCAGGCATTCTTTGTTCATTTGGCGCGGCAGGCTTAATCCCGTCTCGCGTTGAGCAAGCGATCAACCGTATTCAAGCAGCGCTACCAAACGGCCCTTACGCGTTTAACCTGATTCACAGCCCAAGTGAACCTGCACTAGAGCGCGGCAGTGTAGAGCTGTTTTTGAAGCACAAAGTGAAAACGGTTGAGGCTTCAGCCTTCTTAGGTTTAACACCGCAAATTGTTCACTATCGTGCTGCTGGTCTAAGCCGTGATGCAAAAGGCGAAATCCAGATTGGCAACAAAGTCATCGCAAAAGTGAGCCGTACTGAAGTCGCAAGCAAGTTCATGCAGCCTGCTCCTGTGAAAATGCTGCAAGCTTTGGTTGATGAAGGTCGAATCACAGCAGAACAGATGGAGCTAGCACAGTTGGTTCCAATGGCGGATGACATTACTGCAGAAGCGGATTCTGGTGGTCACACCGATAACCGCCCTCTAGTTACCCTGTTACCAACGATTCTTGCGTTGAAAGAACAGATCCAAGCTCAGTACCAATTCAAAACACCGCTGCGTGTTGGTTGTGGTGGTGGCGTCGGCACGCCTGACGCAGCTCTAGCAACGTTTAACATGGGCGCGGCATACATTGTTACTGGTTCTATTAACCAAGCCTGTGTTGAAGCTGGCGCGAGTGAACACACACGTAAGCTGCTTTCGACAACTGAAATGGCTGACGTGACTATGGCTCCGGCAGCAGACATGTTCGAAATGGGCGTGAAGCTGCAAGTGGTTAAGCGCGGTACCTTGTTCCCAATGCGTGCAAACAAGCTTTACGAGATCTACACACGCTACGACTCCATTGAAGCGATTCCAGTTGAAGAACGTCAAAAGCTAGAGAAGCAGGTATTCCGTTCAACATTGGATGACATCTGGGCAGGTACTGTTGCTCACTTTAACGAGCGCGACCCTAAACAGATCGAACGCGCTGAAGGCAACCCGAAGCGTAAAATGGCGTTGATTTTCCGCTGGTACTTGGGGCTTTCTAGCCGCTGGTCAAACACGGGCGAACAAGGTCGTGAAATGGATTATCAAGTATGGGCTGGCCCTGCACTTGGCGCATTCAACGCGTGGGCAAAAGACAGCTACCTAGATGATTACCAGCAGCGTAATGCGGTCGACCTTGCTAAGCACCTGATGCACGGTGCGGCTTACTTAGCACGTGTTAACCTGCTGACTTCGCAAGGCATCAAGCTTGATCCAGAACTAGCACGATGGAAGCCAACTCAAAGAATGGCGTAAATGACCAAAATGGACTGGTTGACGAGTAACTAATTACTCAGCGACAGGAAACAAAAAAGCGACCTTATCGGGTCGCTTTTCTTTTGGTTGTTCTTGCCAGGCTCGCTACAAAATTAAGACTTCTGCATACGCTTTTTCAAGCGCGCTAAATCAATTGCACTTGAGCGTACAGTAAGCTTGATGCATTCGTAGTCGTATTCTTCCTTCACCACACTCATGTTTGAGCGAATCTCACCGATAATGCCTTGTCCAGAATAAGGAATCGTGATCTCTTCTTCGATCATGCCTTGTTCAGCCACACCCACAATGTACTTGTGTAGTTTGGTGATATCGAGCGGGTCACGAGTCGAGGTCAGCATTGCATCTGGGAATTCTTCAATCAGCTCTAACTGTTCGTCTTCGCTCAATCTATCGCACTTGTTCAGTACCAATAGTTTTTCGCTGCCTTCAACGCCCACTTGCGCTAATACTTCGTGTACCACATCAAGCTGTGCGCGGAATGAAACATCAGAAGCATCAACCACATAAAGCAGTAATGAAGCATCATGCGCTTCTGCTAGTGTTGAGTGGAATGAAGCAACCAGATCGTGTGGCAGTTTCTTGATGAAACCCACCGTATCTGACACTAAGATACGCGGCTGAGTGATCGGCTGAAGTGCACGAACCGTGGTATCTAAGGTCGCGAATAGCTTATCTTCACCGCTCACTTCGGTTGCGGTCATAGCGCGCATCATCGAAGATTTACCCGCGTTGGTGTAGCCAACCAGAGCAACAGTGAAAAGCTCCGAACGCTGAGTGCGTCGGTTCTTCATTTCGTCCTGTACGCTAACCAGCTCACGTTTAAGCGCAGCAATTTGGTCACGTACTTTACGGCGGTCTAGCTCTAATGAAGTTTCACCAGCACCCTGACCCATTTGACGCTCTTTATCACCGTCGGCTGTTTCACGCAGTCGAGGCACTAAGTAGTTTAGGCGAGCGATTTCAACTTGCAGACGTGCGGTACGAGTACGAGCATGGCGGCTAAAGATCTCGATGATGATACCAGTACGGTCAAATACCTCGACACCCAAGTGCGCTTCTACATTACGCAGTTGAGATGGGCTCAAATCACAGTCGAATACCACTACGTCAGCAGTACCAAACTCCACATCTTCAGATGGAAGATCATCAAAATCTAATTCATCGATACTAGCGCGAAAATCAAAAGATTCATCGATAAAATCTTCATCTTCTGCTTCTTCAATCGAACCTTGGTAACCGGTGAGGTGTGCAATTTCTGCAAGCTTACCTGCGCCCAACACGTTTTGTCGTTGTGTTGAACTGTGGTGCTGTGATTGTGTACCGACCACTTTAAACCCTAGGGTTGTTACTAAGCGAGCAAGTTCGGCAAGAGACTCTTTTGCTTCGTCACCTTTGAAGTCCGGTGTCGTAATAGAAATAAGTAAAGCGTTACTAGCTGAGGGTTTTGCTGTTAGTTTCATGTATTCTTCTGTTTATGCACTAATGTGCAACCTAGTATTTGGTCTAAAGTAGCGCGATCCTACGCTGTTCTCGGTCAGCTTTATAGAGCTAACGGAGGCTATTTGGCGATATTATTGCAGTTAATCCATTTATCTCGTTTATCCCTCTGTTTTCGTGAGGAAATAAAACAGGCTAAAACAACAAAAAAGACAGCATCACGTTACTTATTAGTAATTAGTGATACTGCCTTTGCTTAAGCTTAGACTCTCATTGAGCTACTGTCTCAAAAACTAAAAATCAATTCTCGCTTCAGTCTGAGCATCAAAGAATACCGCCTTTGATAAGTCAAAATGCAGCGGCGCCATTTGCCCAACTGACACTTCAAATTCTGGCGACAAGCGACATGCCACTTCTTGGTCGTTCACTTTCACCATCGCAATCGTATCTGGCCCTGTTGGTTCTAGCACTTCTAACTGCAAGTCTAGCTTGGTCGTTGCCGACACATCTTCACTTTCCTGCTCGGTAATATGTTCAGGGCGCAGGCCAATCACCACTTCTTTGCCATCTTGCTCACGCATGCTTTGTGGTAATCGAATGTGGTGTTCTTGCTCCGCCGTGCCAGTTACTTTGATGATCGGATTCTGTTCCTCATCCAAGTCCACCATGGTTTTAATGAAGTTCATTGATGGTGAGCCCATAAAGCCCGCTACGAACATGTTGTTTGGCTTGGTGTAGATCTCTTGTGGCGTACCGAGTTGCTGCAGTTCACCGTCTTTCATTACTGCGATGCGATCCGCAAGAGTCATAGCTTCGATCTGATCATGGGTTACATAAACAATCGTGGTATTCAGCTTCTGGTGCAGACGTTTAATCTGGTGGCGCATTTCAACACGCAGCTTGGCATCCAAGTTAGAAAGCGGCTCATCAAATAGATAAAGCTTAGGACGACGAGCTAGAGCACGTCCCATCGCGACACGTTGACGCTGGCCACCAGAAAGTTGCGACGGTTTACGATCCAGCAACTGTTCGATTTGCAGCATTTCCGCTACTCGGTTTACCTCTGCATCAATCTCTTGCTGCGGCATCTTGCGGATCTTCAGACCGAAAGCGATATTACCGCGTACCGTCATGTTTGGGTAAAGTGCGTACGACTGGAATACCATCGCGATGTCGCGATCTTTAGGTTCAACCTGCGCCACGTCTATGCCATCAATTACAATCTCACCCGAGCTAATATTTTCGAGCCCAGCGATTGTGTTCATTAGGGTGGATTTTCCACACCCCGAAGGGCCGACAAGTATCAAAAATTCCCCCGAATCGATACTGATGTCGATGCCCTTTAACGTTTCGTTGTCCGCGTTACGATAGGTTTTACGGATCTGTTTTAAATCTAATGTTGCCATGGGTAATTATCCTTTTACTGATCCTGCCGTTAGGCCACGAACAAAATATTTTCCTGCGAAGACATACACCAACAGCGTTGGCAGCGCGGCGATGATCGCGGCAGCCATATCAACGTTGTATTCTTTAACGCCCGTGCTGGTGTTGACTAAGTTATTTAATGCTACGGTGATTGGCTGAGTCTCTGAGCCGGAATACACCACCCCGAACAAGAAATCGTTCCAGATTGCGGTGAACTGCCAGATCACCGTCACCATGATGATAGGCGTAGAGATCGGTAATAAGATCTTGAAGAAAATGGTAAAGAAGCCTGCACCATCCAGTTTTGCTGCTTTGATCAATTCATCCGGAATCGAGATGTAGAAGTTACGGAAAAACAGAGTTGTAAACGCCATGCCGTAGATAACGTGCACAATCACCAAGCCGATGGTTGTGTTCGCTAGCCCCATCTTGCCGAGCATGGTTGCCATTGGTAGTAGCACCACTTGGAACGGAATGAAGCAACCAAACAACAGTAAGCTGAAGAACAGATTCGAGCCTCGGAATTGCCATTTCGTCACTACATAACCATTGAATGCACCGAGCAATGTTGAAATCGCAACCGCAGGAATCACCATTTGGAACGAGTTCCAGAAGTAGCCTTTGATGCCTTCACATTTCACGCCCGTACAGGCGGTGTCCCACGCTTTATACCAAGCATCAAACACCCACTCTTTCGGTAAGCTCATCAAGTTACCTGCCTTGATGTCTGGCAGAGTTTTGAATGAGGTCAGCGCCATGACAAACAATGGCATTAGATACACCAAGCAGAAGAAAAGCAGTGCTGAATAAATAAAGATTCGAGCAAAATTGATGTTATTCATCATGACTTTTTCTCCCTAAGTTCAGAGTAAAGATAAGGCACGAGAATCGCTAAGATACCAGCAAGCATCATCATGGCACTGGCAGCACCAAGGCCGATTTGTCCACGCGTAAATGAGTGTGCGTACATGAATAGCGCAGGAAGATCCGATGAATAACCTGGGCCACCCGCTGTCATCGCGGTCACAAGGTCGAAACTCTTAATCGCAATGTGTGAGGTGATGATCACCGCGCTGAAAACCACAGGGCGCAAGCAAGGTAGAATGATTTTCAGATAAATAGTGGGTAAGCTTGCCCCATCAATTTGAGCGGCTTTGATGATTGAAGAATCAATGCCACGAAGGCCGGCTAAGAACATCGCCATCACGAAGCCTGACGACTGCCAAAGTGCTGCGATAACCAAGGTATAGACCGACATTTCAGAGTCGACTAACCAATCGAATTTGAAGTCGGTAAAGCCCCAATCTTGCATCAGTTTTTCAATGCCAAGACCCGGATTGAGAATCCATTTCCAAGCGGTACCCGTCACGATGAATGACAAGGCCATTGGGTATAAATAAATGGTACGAATCGCGCCTTCTTGACGGATGTTCTGGTCAAGCAATACCGCCAAACCCACACCCAACAAGATAGCAATCGCCATGAACAGAAAACCAAACACACCGAGGTTGGTGATTGAGGTGATCCAGCGATCGTTGTCCATCAGCTTTTCATATTGAGCTAAACCAACAAAGTTGAAGCTCGGTAAAAATCGAGAATTCGTAAACGACAGCGCCGCCGTCCAGAATATATAGCCGTAGATACACACCACGGTCACTAACGCGGTCGGCGCCAGTACAATCTTGGGTAACCAATGTTGCAACCTGTCAGCAAAGCTAGGCTTGGGCGCAGGCTGGCTCCTTGTGGGTTTTGGAGTCGACTCAGTCAAAACATGCTCCATAACTTATCCTTGTTGCACAATCGAGCCAATGGCTTACCTTTCGGCACCACATCAGCATCACGCATATCAGAATTGGGAGTGAAGAGTAGATAGGCTCCCTACGAGCCTACCCACCCTGGGGGTTTGGTAAAGCAACACAACCCGTCACTCACGTGCGTTGTGTGTCGCTTATCAAGTTATATTAGATAGCCGCTTTCACAGCTTTCGCTAACTTAGCCGCCGCTTGTTTTGGATCGGCATCTTTTTCGTTGAAGAAGTTGGTTACCACGTCGTAAATCGCGCCTTGAGCGTAGCTTGTTGTCGCTAGGCCGTGAGCCATACTCGGAACAAGATCGCCAGATTTCGCACTCGCTTTGAAGGTTGCCATTGAATCCAACGCACATTGGTCGAACTTAGACATGTCCATATCTAGACGTACAGGGATAGAACCCTTGTTAAGGTTGAAGACTTCTTGGAAATCTTTGGTAAGAATGGTTTTCGCTAGGTCTTGCTGCGCTTTTTGGTTCTCTTTGTCACTCAGCTCAAAGAACGCAAAGCTATCGATGTTGAAAGTGAATTGGCCATCAGTGCCCGGTGCTGGTGCACAGATGTAATCTTTACCCGGTACTTTGCCTGCCGCAGTAAATTCACCTTTCGCCCAGTCACCCATGATCTGCATTGCCGCTTCGCCATTGATAACCATCGAAGTTGCTACGTTCCAATCACGACCCGGAGAGTTGCTGTCGATGTAATCACGCATCTTTTTGAACTTGGTGAATACTTCCACCATTTTGTCACCAGACAACACGTCCATATCCAGGTCAACGAACGCTTTGTTGTAGTCTTCACTGCCTAGCACATCAAGTGCCACCGCTTCGAATACCGTCGCGTCTTGCCAAGGTTGACCACCGTGAGCCAGTGGAATGAAGCCAGCCGCTTTAATCTTGTCTGCGGCAACAAAGAACTCATCTAACGTAGTTGGAACCGTCACGCCTGATTTTTCTAAAACAACAGGGTTCGCCCAAAGCCAGTTAACACGGTGAACGTTGACAGGAACTGCGACATATTCGCCATCCCACTTCATCACTTTAGTGACCACTTCTGGCAGTAGCTCATCCCATTTTTCTTGTTTCGCAGTTGCATCGAGAGACGTTAGAAAACCTAAACCACCCCACTCTTGAATATCATGACCTTTAATCTGCGCCGCAGATGGAGGATTGCCCGACACTGCTCGAGTTTTCAAAACAGTCATCGCACTTTCACCGCCGCCACCAGCAACAGCGAAATCTTTCCAAGTATGGCCTTGTTCTTCAATCATCTCTTTCAGTACCGCTGCGGATTTCGCTTCGCCACCGGCAGTCCACCAGTGAAGCACTTCCACTTCACCAGCTTGAGAAAATGTTGAGGCAGCAAGAAGAGATAGAGTAAGTAGGGTTTTATTGATTTTCATTATTATCTTCCATGTTTTAGCGGACTCGACGTCCGGTTCAATACAGAGTCTACTTATTCTGATTTGTAAGATTGAAACAAAAGGTAAGCTCAATGTAACACAATTGTTACATTAAACTTCTAGGCCGCGTGGAATATAGACTTTAGCTTCTAAGCCGCCTTGAGGGGAGTTACGAATAATGAGATCTCCGCCGTGTCCGTGTAGGATGTTTCGACAGATTCCAAGCCCTAAACCGTGTCCTTGGTCGTCAGTGGCGAGCCTGAAGTAAGGTTCAAACACCAACTCTAACTTGTCTTCAGGAATACCTTTTCCGTGATCTTGAATAGTCACGATAACCCACACCGAATCACTGTTAATATCGACTTCAGCTGATGTCCCATATTTCACAGCGTTGTCGATAAGATTGGTCAGCACACGTTTAATGGCTAATGGTTTGGCGACTAACGGGTCAACCACAATGGGCTCAAACTCAACCAAGGTTTGATGTTGGTTGTGCAGTTCAATCACGGAGAGCATCATCTCATTGAGGTCGATAATGGCGTTGTTTTCGTGAAGGTCGGTATCTCTTACCGCTTGTAAAGCGCCCTTAACCATCATCTCAAGCTCATCCAAATCCTTATTGAACTTGTCTTTCTTTACTTCGCTTTCCAATAGCTCGGCTCGTAGTCTAAGCCGTGTTATTGGTGTCTTTAAATCATGTGAGATTGCAGAGAAAAGGTGCTCACGGTCGGCAACATAGCGACGAATCCGTTGCTGCATTCGATTAAACGCTCGGGTCGCCGTCACCAGCTCAGTAGCCCCCTCTTCGTTAAGTGGCGGCTGCTGAATATCCATACTCATCTCATTGGCCGCTCTTGCTAATTTTTTAAGAGGGCGTACTTGCCGACGAATCATCAAGTAAGTCAAAACCAAAAGAATGAGGGTCGAGGAAACTAAGAAGATCACCTGTTCTCTGCCGAGAATCGTATCGTCGAGTTTGACGTAAGGCGCAGGCAACAACGCGGCGATATACACCCATTCATGACTGGCTAATTCTATCTGAACAACCAGAATAGGAGGGTTAAGAGGTTCTAAGGTTAAAGTATGATGTGCCCACGATCGTGGGAGATCGCTCAAGTAGATGTCATTTTTAAGCAAACGAAGATGTTCAGGGCGAGAGAAATCAACCCGCACTGATTCGACTTTATTGAGCTTGCTACTCAAAACACTTTCTATCGCTTCAATCGAGGCGGTTTTTAAACGGGTATCAGGGATCGGTTCGACAATCAACGCCTCTTTATTGAAAGAAACGAAGAAGCGCGTACCGCCCATATTGCGGATTTGATCCAACACGATATGGCGATATTTAACGGGCAGAGACTGGAAGAAAGTCACCGTCGAGGCAAACATATTGGCCATGCTTGAAGAGGCAGAACGAATCCCCTCCAGTTCTTTGTGTTTGGATTCGCTATACCAAATAGACGTTGCGATACCTTGAGCTATCACCACAGCTAACAAGGTCAGTAACAATGTTCTGGCAACCAAAGAGTTTGGCTTTAACCGACTCAACCCGTTCATAGGAAATACTTCATTGCCGAGGTGCTCATTAACATCACTTGATTATCAGTGTTCATACTGAACAGGCACAGCGAGGATATAGCCATTACCGCGCATGGTTTTGATGTAGTGAGGATACTTGCCACTGTCGCCCAATCGGCTTCTCAGACGACTAAGCTGCACATCAATGCCTCGCTCAAAAGGCAACGCTTCACGGCCTCTGGTCGCGAATGAGATAGTGTCACGGTCGAGAACTTCGTTAGGGCGAGTTAAGAACAACATCAACAGAGAAAAATCACTGCCCGACAAATCCATCTCTTCCGAGTTTTCATTGTGGGAAATTCGATGCGCTAACGTATCAAGCGTCCAATCACCAAAAACAATCTGTTTTGGCAATGCATCACTTGTCTTGTCATCCACCACTTGAACGCGGCGCAACAACGCTTTGATACGCGCCATTAACTGACGAGGGCTAAACGGCTTGGCAATGTAATCATCAGCACCAATTTCTAAGCCGATAATTTGGTCGGTTTCATCCGATACGGCAGTCAGCATGATGATAGGCACATTCGATTGCTTACGGACGCGTTGACACAAGGTAAAACCATCGTCACCGGGTAGCATCACATCAAGCAGAATCAGATCTGGATAACCTTGGTTTTGCAGATGAGCTTCTAGTTCAACACCATCTCCCACAGAAGAAACATCGAAACCAGATTTTGTGAGGTACTCTTCCAGCAGCTCGCGGATTTCTTGATCATCATCCACCACGAGAATTCGAGTATTTGTTGGCATCGCCCAAACCTATTAAATTTACAACTTATTCACATAGTGTATAGGCTGGCCGATTGTTTGATTATTGACATGTTTGTAAAGTTAGAAGAACAAACAGATAAAGATCACAACTTAGTGACCTCTATCTGAATCTTTAGGGCTTAATCCGCTATTGGTTGGTTATGAAGAGCAGCTGATCTCCATGGCTTTACCCCACTCAGGAGGTAGAGCCGCAAGGTATTCATAATCCGGGTGTTCCGCATAAGGGTCTGCCAGTACCACCATCAAAGCGTCAATATCGCTGCTATCACCGCGCTCTGCTTTGTCTATCGCTAGCTGAGCTAGGTAGTTTCTGAGGATGTATTTCGGGTTTACCTGTCTCATATTTTCGCAGCGCTCGACCACTGAGCTATCTTCCAATTCGAAGCGTTGTAAGTAGTTATCTACCCACAGTTTTGCTGCCTCTCGATCAATTATCAGATCAATCACTTCTTGTGGCGACAAGGTGTCTAGGTTCGATAGCGTTCTAAAGAACCTTGGGTAGTCGACTTTGTTTTGCGACATCAGCTCGAACATAGATTCAAACAAGCGGCTGTCACCTTCTTGTTTGGAAAGTAGTCCAAGCTTTCTGCGCATCAGCTGACTAAAGTAACCATTCATTTGCGGTTCGTACTGCTCAAGTGCCGCTTCTAAGTCAACCCTCTCCACCAGCGGTGACAACGAGTGTGCCAATGCAGATAAGTTCCACATACCAATTCTAGGTTGTTGATTGAACGCGTAACGACCTTGGTAATCCGAATGATTACAGATCAATCTTGGGTCATATTCATCAAGGAACGCGAACGGACCATAATCGAAAGTTTGCCCGATGATCGACATGTTATCGGTGTTCATCACGCCATGAGCAAAACCATTCGCTTGCCACAACGCAATCATCTCTGCGGTACGATCAACGATTTGATTAAACATGGCTGCGTATGGCTTTTCTTCTTCAAGACACTCAGGGAAGTGCCATTCGATGACTTTATCAGCCAGTAACTTATGCTCAGCTAATTGATTGGTATAAAAAAGATGTTCAAAGTGGCCAAATCGAATGTGAGATTCTGCAGCACGCACCAGTAATGCGCCCCACTCTTGTTTCTCTCGGTAAACAGGCGTGTCGCTGGTCATCATGGCTAATGCACGTGTGGTTGGGATATTAAGCCCTGCCATTGCTTCGCTACACAGATACTCACGCACAGTTGAACGAATAACCGCACGGCCATCGCCCATGCGAGAATAGGGGGTTTTACCTGCACCTTTAAGGTGTAAGTCGAACGTTTCACCGCTTTTCGCGACAACTTGAGCTAATAACAGCCCTCTTCCATCACCTAAATCAGGGTTATAAGAGCCAAACTGATGGCCTGCGTATTTCATTGCTACTGGCGAGAATTGCTCAGGTTCAACATTGCCGGATAACGTCTCAAGCAATTCCTCTGAGGCATCCTCAAATAACGGAAAGCCGAGTTCATTCGCAAGGTTATGGTTCCATGCGAGCCATTGAACATTGTTTAGCGGTGTAGGTTGAATTGGGGTATAGAACAGTCGAGGTAATGCAGTAAATCGATTGTTAAATGAAATAGAATCCCAGACAGACATGAGAGGCACACTGTAGATAAAAGATGATTAAAGATTATCACAGTTTGATAACAACTTCAGATGAGGTTACGTGATGAACTTATGAGAGAAAATTGCTTAGCTGTTTACGAAGAGAAAAAGCTAAGTGGCTAGCCTGATGAGAAAAGCCACATTTATAAGAGAAAGAGTTCTGACTTTGAAGACTTTTTAACAAGTGATTTCATAATTAAAACTATAGAGCCATGAAGCTGACTACATTAGAGCAAGAATACCCACTAGAGAAAGGGTAGAGAAAATCCAAGTACGACTGATTACGCCAAAGTTACTGTGTTGAATCATTTCTTGATGCTGCATATGTCTCTCCTTGAGAACGTGATGGTGTAACTACAATATATCGGCTTTTCGCCAAAAGCAGCAAGCACATTAATATTAACCTTTTATGACAGCATCAAGAATATTCTGTAACCATTCACCTCTCTGATAAAACAGAAAGTTATGCTCGACTGGTCGTCGAAAGCAGTGCGCCAGCCCCAATAAAGACACCTCCAGTGACACGATTAAAGACCTTGGCTCGACCTTTCGCAAACAACCAATTTGACGACTTCGCCCCCAAGTAGGCATACACCAATAACCAAGACAATTCCATCACTGCGAAGGTAAAAGCAAACACGGTAAACTGTGGTAATAGCGCAATTGAGGGATCAATAAACTGTGGGAAAAGTGCAGTAAAAAACAAGATAGCTTTGGGGTTACTCGCGCCAACAATAAAGCCACTTAAGTAATGTTGCGCAGCGCTTTCTTTGACAGATTGAGCACCGCCTTGTTGATCCGATAACTTGTCGTAATCTTGCTGGTTAGAGCGTAAAGACTTCCAGCCAAGGTAGATAAGATAGGCAGCGCCTGTCCATTTAATGACATTAAACACCACTTCCGATGAGGCAATGATCACCCCTAAGCCGGTGAACGATAACGTTAAGATTCCGGTGATCGCCGTTAAGCTGCCCAGTGCAGTAAATATTGATAATTTAAAGCCCGATTGCACACCTTTGGTCATACACAATAAAGAACTTGGGCCCGGCGATGCCGTTAAAATCAGTACTGCCAACAAATAATAAATCCATGTATCAAAGCTCATCGCGAATTCTCCTTAACTCACTAAATCGGCTAAACATTAGTCACCAATATGTAATAGCTATGCATATTAGGCAACTAAATATTGAACATTATTTATTCTGCGTTGATTACTTAATCCCAAAATGGCGGCAATAAAAAACGCCATGCATTGCTGCATGGCGTTTAAATTAAAACGTTTCAAATAGAACGTCTTACCAAGTACGAAGCTAAAAACTAGCCGTTATTAACTAGTCTTTGTAGATAGAGAACTCATCAGCACAAGCAACGAGCTGTTCGCGAGTGATCATGAATACGCCATGACCACCGTTAGAGAATTCAATCCAAGTGAATGGAATCTCTGGGTACTGATCCATCATATGAACCATTGAGTTACCAACTTCACAGATAAGAATACCGTCGTCAGTTAGGTAGTCTGGTGCATTAGCTAAGATGCGACGAACCAATTTCAGACCGTCTGTACCCGCTGCTAGGCCAAGTTCTGGCTCGTGAGTAAACTCATCTGGCAGGCTGTTCATATCTTCTTCGTCCACGTAAGGTGGGTTAGATACGATCAGGTTGTATTTCTCTTTTGGCAAATCACGGAAAAGATCTGAACGGATTGGGAACACTTGCTGCTCCATGCCGTGATCTTGAACGTTCTGCTCTGCAACTTGCAATGCGTCAGTAGAGATATCAATCGCATCTACTTCAGCGTCTGGGAATGCGTGAGCACAAGCAATAGCGATACAACCACTACCCGTACACATATCCATGATGCGAGTTGGCTCTTCAGTTAACCAAGGTTGGAATTGAGCTTCGATCAGCTCACCAATTGGAGAACGAGGCACAAGAACGCGCTCATCAACGAAGAACTCAAGACCACAGAACCAAGCTTTGTTGGTTAGGTAAGCCGTTGGTGTACGATCATTAATACGCTTGATTACGCGCTCAACAATACGTAGACGTTCGCTGCTCGTTAGACGAGAGTTCATCACATGCGAAGGAACATCAATCGGCAGATAAAGAGTAGGTAAGATAAGTTGTACTGCCTCATCCCACGCGTTATCAGTGCCGTGACCATAAAATAGGCCCGCTGCGTTAAAGCGGCTAACAGTCCAACGAATCACATCTTGAAGCGTGTGTAGTTCTGATACCGCTTCTTCTACAAAAATCTTATCCAAAATTGTCTCCGAAAAGCGCTACAATACTGCTAATTACGTTTCTAATTAGAATTCATAACCTGATGAGCAAAAAAGACACCGACTTCGATGACGATTTCGCCCTGTTCAACGATGCAGTAAAGGGCGTTAAAAAGTTGCAACAGGATACCATAGTCCAGCAGCCAAAAAGAAATGCCAAGCAAAAAGAAATTACTCGAACGGCAAGACAAGCCAGTGATAGCGAGTTTTATTTCTCGGATGAGTTCATTCCGCATCTTAGCGAAGACGGTCCGACGCGTTATGCGCGTGATGATGTCTCTAAATATGAGGTCAAGCGCCTCCGTCGTGGTGTCTACGTGCCTGACGTGTATCTCGATATGCATGGTATGACTCAACAAGAAGCCAAACGTGAGCTTGGCGCGATGATTGCGCACTGCGTGAAAGAGAGCGTGGCGTGTGCCTGTGTTCAACACGGTATCGGTAAACACATCCTTAAACAGAAGGTGCCTTTGTGGTTAGCACAGCACCCAGACGTGATGGCTTTCCACCAAGCGCCGTTAGAGTTTGGTGGTAATGGCGCGCTGTTAGTCTTGCTTTCGGTTCCTGAGAAGTAATTCTGGTTAACAAACTCTCTCTCACCAAAAAACAACAAAGGGCATCCCAATCATATTGAGATGCCCTTTCTAATTGTCTGCAACTTTGTCATCAAACAGAGCTCAACGAGCTTATGGATTGATGTTCCAAAGCAACTCACCTTTTTGTGTCTCAAGGTTGAAGTCGATACACGCTAGGCCCGAAGTGGGAAACATAGGCGGCGCAATGCCTGTTGCAAACTCTGCAGTTAGGTAGCCAACTAGAGGTAAATGAGAAACAAATAAAATGGTCTCTAGTTTTTCTACTTCAGCCATTGCTAAGGTCAAATCAAACACATCGTCGGACATTCCATAAGGCGTAATATCATCACAGGTTTCTACTTTCTTTCCAGAAAACGCCTGAGAGATCTCTAACCACGTTTCTTGTGCCCTTAAATATGGGCTCACCAGCACTTTATCGAATTGACTAATCCCCTGCTCATTTGCAGCTTGTGCCACGGCAAGAGAAGCCATTTTCCCGCGCTTGGTCAACGCTCTTTCTGCATCCGAGTTGGCAAAATGTTCTGCTTCACCGTGGCGCATAATGAATATTTTCATGTTCAATCCTGTCTTCGTAACATGTCGAAAGTCGATATATCCCATATATCAGCGAAACGCTACTTAGGTTTGGCTCTCAATCCAGAGAAACCGCAGTCAATATAAATAATTATATCAAGTCACTTGCCAAAGAGTTCGACTTTCTTAACAATCTTGTTAAAAGAAAATAAATTACTGATAAAAATCGATAAAAGTGATTTAGAAATCGCCAAAAAGCACTTCATATCCCAAAATATGATCACAAGGTTTGCACGCCGAATCATCGGGTACATAATTTAAAAACCACCTTCTCTGGAGATGCTCCTGTGCACTTAAGCCCAAATGATGAACATCAATACCGCTACATAACCTTAAATAACGGGTTACGTGTACTGTTAGTTCAGGATCAAAATGCTCAAAAAGCAGCAGCCGCATTAGCCGTCAATGTGGGGCATTTTGATGACCCTACAGACCGAGAGGGTTTAGCTCACTACTTAGAGCATATGCTATTTTTGGGAACTGAAAAGTATCCAAAGGTCGGAGAGTTCCAAAGTTTTATCAGCCAGCATGGCGGTAGCAACAACGCTTGGACAGGAACAGAGCACACCTGCTTCTTTTTTGATGTTGAATTGAATGCCTTTGAAACCGCACTCGATCGCTTCAGCCAATTTTTTACCGCTCCCCTTTTCAACGAAGAAGCGTTAGACAAAGAACGCCAAGCCGTTGACTCCGAATACAAGATGAAACTCAACGACGACTCACGACGCTTGTACCAAGTTACCAAAGAACTGGTGAATCACAATCACCCATTCTCGAAGTTTTCTGTCGGTAATATCGATACGTTGGGTGACAGAAACGGCGAGACGATTCGACAAGAGATCTTGGCTTTCCACCAGCAGCAATACTCTGCTGACTTGATGACACTGACACTGTCTGGCAATCAGTCGTTAGATGAGATGCAAAGCTGGGTTGAGGATCGCTTTAGCTCAATCACCAATCACAACCTACAAGGCAAAAAGGTTGAAGTTCCGATTGTCGGCGAGTTAAGTACGGGTGTACAAGTCCGCGTTGAGCCGATTAAAGAAGTGCGCAAACTGATCTTAACCTTCCCGATGCCAAGCATGGACGAACACTACGGCGTTAAGCCTTTGTCGTTCTTTGCCCACCTTTTAGGTTACGAAGGTGAAGGCAGTTTGATGATGCAACTCAAAGAGAAAGGCTGGATAACATCTCTCTCTGCAGGTGGTGGCGCGAGTGGCAGTAACTACCGTGATTTCACAGTCAGTTGCTCATTGACCATAGAAGGTTTAACCAAAACCGATAACATCATCCAAGCGATATTTCAGTACATCAAGTTAGTCGAACAACAAGGCATAGAAGAGTGGCGCTACCTAGAAAAACGCGCCGTTTTAGAGTCTGCTTTCCGCTTTCAAGAGCCAGCAAGACCGCTTGATGTCGTCAGCCACCTCGTCATCAACATGCAGCACTACCAAGAGCAAGATGTGGTGTATGGCGATTACAAAATGTCGCATTTCGATGACGAATTACAGCGTTCTTTGCTGCCTTACTTAACCGTAGACAACATGCGAGCGACCATTGTTGCTCAGGGATTCGAGTATGACAGGGAAGCGAAGTGGTACTTTACTCCCTACTCAGTCACACCTTTTAGCGCTGAACAAGTTCAATGCTTTACGTGCATTAACCCCGGTTGGCAGTTTGAACTCCCAAGCAAAAACCCGTTTATTTGCTACGATCTAGACCCGACTGAACTCGAAGGTGACGCTAAGTTCCCACAACTGTTAGAAGAGCTCGATGGCTTTAAGCTATGGCATCTGCAAGACCATCAATTCCGGGTGCCAAAAGGTGTGGTGTATGTTGCTATCGATAGCCCGCACTCAGTCGCTAGCCCAAGAAATATCGTTAAAACACGCTTGTGTGTAGAAATGTTCTTAGACTCACTCGAAAAAGATACGTATCAGGCTGAAATCGCCGGAATGGGCTACAACATGTACACCCATCAGGGCGGTGTAACGCTCACTCTGTCCGGGTTTAGCGAGAAACAGCCACAACTGCTCAATATGATTCTTGAACGTTTCCAAGCACGCGACTTTAGTCCAACACGCTTCGAAACCATCAAGCATCAATTGCTCAGAAACTGGAACAACGCGTCGCAAGATCGCCCTATTTCGCAGTTGTTTAATGCAATGACTGGGATACTTCAACCAAATAACCCGCCTTATTCCGTGTTAATTGAAGCCCTAGAAACGATAGAGGTCGATGAGCTCTCCTCTTTTGTTCAAGCAATCTTGGCGGAACTTCATGTTGAGATGTTTGTGTATGGCGACTGGAAAAAAGCCGATGCACACAAGATGGCTGAAACGCTAAAAGATGCACTGCGTGTTCAAGATCAGGCTTACGAAGAATCACTGCGTCCGCTCATCATGCTCGGTGAAAACGGCAGCTTCCAACGTGAAGTGGTGTGTAACCAAGATGATTCAGCAATTGTGGTTTATTACCAATGCCCTGATATTTCACCTAAAAATATCGCGCTGTATTCATTGGCAAACCATTTGATGTCGGCCACTTTCTTCCATGAGATACGAACCAAGCAGCAGCTAGGTTACATGGTCGGTACTGGCAATATGCCGCTCAACCGACACCCTGGTATTGTGTTGTATGTGCAATCACCGAATGCCGCCCCTGCTGACTTGTTAGCTTCAATAGATGAGTTCCTCAATGCCTTTTACATGGTGCTGTTGGAGCTTAACGACTATCAATGGCACAGCAGTAAGCGCGGTCTCTGGAATCAGATTTCGGCACCAGATACGACTTTGCGAGGGCGAGCTCAGCGCTTATGGGTTGCGATAGGCAATAAGGATGTTGAGTTCAACCAGAGAGAGCGCGTATTGGAAGACCTTAAGGGGTTAACTCGCTCAGACATGATGCGTTTTGTGGTTAGCCAGCTAAAACCACGCACGGCAAATCGCCTGATTATGCATGCTCACGGTAATGCTCATAATGAGGAAGAGAAGCTGTCAGCAGGTGTTGAAATTGGCTCTATTGATGAGTTTCAGTTACGCCCGAAAGATACTGAGCTTGGCTGATAAAGCTAGAATGAAAATCATAAGGTTGATGTGAAAGCACCAACCTTTTTTATTGGATGCAGTCCAAAAGCAGATCTCCTATTACGCTCCTTCGTCGCTTTAGGAGATGACGGTAGTTTTGATTGACGTGTGTTTGACCACCTTTCTAATCAACGCAATAACTTACTTTTTATCTCTCAATCATCATTCCCGAGAAGGAGGAACGACTGAGTCGGGAATCTCATTCCTTTCACACTCGTTCATAAAACAGAAAAGCCCGCATCAATTGCTTGATACGGGCTTCTTAATCAATGAGTTAGAGAGTTACTTGTAGAAAGACTCACCCAATCCAGCACGTGTCAGTAGGCCATCACATGGCGCGAAACGATCACCGTACTTCTTAGCGAAATCGTTCATCATCTCAACCAGTGACTTAATGCCGATTTGATCCATATAACGGAACGGACCACCTAGGAATGGCGGGAAACCGATACCGAAAATCGCACCGATATCACCATCACGAGGGCTGCGGATAATGCCGTCGTCTAGACAACGAACCGCTTCGTTTAGCATAGGTAACACACAGCGCATCGCGATATCGTTATCGCTCAACTTAGGATCTGGTTGCAGCTTAAGCAGCTTGTAAACTGACTTATCCACTTCCTTCTTCTTGCCTTTGTAAGTGTAGAAACCTTTACCACTCTTGCGGCCTTTACGATTGTCATTCAAAAGAATATCGAACACATCAGGACCTTGGAAACGATCGCCAAGCTCATTCACTAAAATCGGAATGATCTTCGCACCGATATCAACACCCACCTCATCTAATAAAGTGATAGGACCAACCGGGAAACCGAAGTCCAATAACGTGCTGTCGAGCTTTTCTATCGGCTCGTTCGCTAGCAGTAAATGCGCTGCTTCGTTCATGTACGGAGCAAGAATACGGTTCACATAAAAACCAGCCGTGTCTTTCACAACAATCGGCGTTTTACCTTGCTTCTTCGCTAATGCAACAACCGTAGAAATCGTCTCTTCTGACGTAGTTTCATGAGGGATAACTTCTACTAGCGGCATTTTTTCGGCTGGGCTGAAGTAGTGAAGACCGACCACGTTTTCTGGTCGCTGCGCCTTCTCCGCAATCTTATGGATCGGCAATGAAGACGTATTCGTCGCAAAAATAGTCTCTGGCTTGGCATTGGCTTCGATGTCCGCAACCATTGACTGCTTAAGGTCGAGGTCTTCAAATACCGCTTCAATCACCACATCGGTGTGATTAAAGCTCGTAAAGTCGATACCACCAGACAGTTGAAGCATCTTACTTTCAAGGCCCGCTCGGCTCAGAATGCGACGCTTACGCTGCTTATCGAACAACTTGAAGTTGTAGTTAAGCGCGTTCAGTACACCTTCATTTGATACGTCTTTAATGCGTACAGGCACTTTCGCCTTAGTAACACTGACATGGCTGATGCCTGCGCCCATAAGACCACCGCCTAGCACACCAACACGCTTAACCGCTTTGGGTTCTGCGTCTGCGCCGTGTTCTTTTTTCATTTCCGTGGTTGCAAAGAAAATCGAACGAAGGGCTTTAGACTCTGAAGTCATAACCAGTTCTGAGAAACGCTTCGCTTCATACTGAAGACCTTTATCAAAGCCGTTCTCAAGGCCATAACGAATCACGTCTAAAATCGCATCCGCTGCTGGGTAATTGCCGCGTGTTTTCTGATTGGTCTTCTTAGAAGCTTGTTCAAAAATCACTTTACGACCAAGGCCGTTACGTGAAATCAGCTTTTCTTTGGTCGACGCTTGGCTTTTCGACGCAAGGCGCTTACCTTTTTTACTGCCCGTATTCTTTTCAACAAAGCTTTTAGCGACTTCAAGCAGGATAGTTTCAGGCACACAAGCATCGACAACACCGAGCGATTTCGCTTTCTTAGCGCGCAGTTGCTTACCCGTAAGGATTAGGTCAAGAGATGGCAGCAAACCAATAAGGCGAGGTAGACGCTGTGTACCGCCAGAGCCTGGTAACAGACCTAACTGTACTTCTGGCAGACCAACGCGAGTCTTATCTGAATCGGTACATACACGGTAATCACACGCCAGTGCAAGCTCTAAACCACCACCTAAACATGGGCCGTGAATCGCTGCGACTACTGGGTACGGTAGTTCAGAAAGCGTTTGGAACATCTCCTGCCCTTGGCGAGCCAGAGACTGTGCTTCGTCAGCCGTTTTACACGCATCAAGCATTCTTACATCAGCACCAGCGATAAAGTTATCTGGCTTAAGAGAATGAACGATTAGGCCCTTAACTCGGCTTTGCTTTTCTTTGAGTTGCTCAAAGATGGCTTTCATTTCTTCAGCAAAAGCCGCTTGCAGCGTGTTCATTTTCTCGTTTGGTACATCAATCGCTAACCAAGCAATATCTTGCTCATCGATATTGAGAGTAAATGCTGTCGCTTTCTTTTTGGTTGATTCAGTCGCAGAGGTTGAATCTGGTTGAGCGACTGTTTCTTTTTCTGTTGTTGCATCAAGAGTCGTAGACATTATTCTACCTCCAAGATCATTGCTGCACCTAAACCACCAGCCGCACAAGCTGTGTTCAATGCCAAGCCGCCACCGCGACGTTTCAGTTCACGTAATGTTTGAGTCATCATGCGCGCGCCAGTCGCTGCAAACGGATGTCCGTAAGCAATCGAGCTACCCAGCACGTTGAACTTCTCCATATCAACCTCACCGATCGCTTTGTCGCGGCCAAGATTCTTCTGTGCAAACTCATCGCTCGCGAACATTTTCACGTTAGCCAAAACTTGGGCAGCGAATGCTTCGTGCATCTCAATCAGTGTTAGATCTGATAACTCTAGACCTGTGTTTTTCAAGACTTGCGAGGTCGCGTACGTTGGACCCATCAGCATATCCGTTTCAACACCAATCGCTGAGAACGCATAACCACGAATATAACCAAGCACTTCTAAGCCTAGTTCTTTCGCTTTACCTTCGCGCATCAACATCACTGCTGCACCGCCATCAGTCAGTGGCGTAGCATTGGCTGCCGTTACACTGCCGTACTTTCTATCAAAAGCAGGACGTAGCTTGGCGTATCCTTCAACCGTTGAGTCGTGGCGAATGTTGTTGTCTTCCGCTAGATACTTTTTGTAAGGTGCCGGGAATGCCGTCATCACTTCGTCTTTAATCTTGCCTTCTTTCCATGCCTGAGAAGCCAAAGAGTGAGAACGGTGAGCAAGTGCATCTTGAGCTTCGCGAGTAATACCATGCGTCTTAGCCATTTGCTCAGCCGTTTGTCCCATGGATAAACCGGTCGAGTATTCAGCAACTGCAGGTGGTACTGGCATCAAATCTTTTACGGAAAGTGTTTTAAGAATTTTCAGCTTTTGACCCATAGTTTTCGTTTTACTCAGCGCTAATAGATTTGCCGCTAACTTTTTCGAAACACCGATAGGCAATACAGAAGAAGAGTCCGCACCGCCCGCAATACCGATATCAATCGTGCCAGCCATAATGCTTTCGGTCACGTTAACTGCCGCTTGGAAGCTGGTCGCACATGCTCGTGTGACACTGTAGGCATCGGTATTGATGTTCATGCCTGTGCCCAACACGATTTCACGCGCAATGTTCGGCGCTTCTGGCATTTGCACTACTTGGCCGAACACAACTTGTTCGATAAGCGCAGGATCGACATCCGTTCTTGCAAGCATTTCGCTCACAACCATTTTGCCTAGGTCAACCGCAGGCACTTGGCTAAATTCTGTGCTCTGACGAGCAAATGGGGTTCGTAATCCAGCGACAACGGCAACACGTTCTCCAGAACGCGTTTTGACTTCCTGTTTGCCCATGATTTCTCCTTAAAGTTAAGAGGTCTGACCTGAAGCATTGTAAAGAAGTTGTTAATTAAATCAAACGAGCGTTTAAATAAACGTGATACGAGTATCTCACTGTTTGAAAATATAACTGCGCATTCAGGCGAACCTTTTTGGGGGAAAGGTTGTCGTAAGAGACTAAACTATTGTAAGCAAAGACTGTTATCGCTGTGTAGGGAATGGTTTTCTTGAGGCAAAAAAAAACCACACAAAGCTGTGTGGTCGGAATGTATATAAAGCAATTAACTTAGCGCCAATTGAAATAATCAGTTTCCTGATTAGGAGAAAGTAAAGTCAGCCTTCAAAAGGAAGTGTCGTCTTGCTCAACATGCTAGCCACGAATGACTAACTAGACGACAAGGTGTACTATAACGAGTTCGAGGCCTTAGATTTTGAAGTAGATCAATTTTAATGTGATTTTACGATTTCCTGCCGATCGTTAGCTCTAAAAATATAAAAACGAAGCACAACGTATAGAGGACAGCTATACGCAGAGCAATTATGGAGGCTCGTGTGTCAATAATAAAAATGTTTGGAAAGAAAACAGCCAAGCGTCCGGTCAACTCTGATATGGACAAACAAAGAAAATACGAAGCACTTGTGCGCGCCTATCATCGTGACCTCTTTCGCTACGCCTATTGGTTATGCAAAGACAAAAGCATTGCCGAAGACTTAGTTCAAGAAACTTGCCTTCGTGCATGGAAGTCACTCGATAGCCTTCAAGATGAAAAAGCCGCCAAATCTTGGCTGATTACCATCTTGAGACGCGAGAACGCTCGACGTTTTGAACGCAAACAGTTTGATCTGGTTGATATCGACGATCACGGTAACGATGCTAGTGTCAGTGATGACCCGCACCATCAGCATCAGTGGTTGCAAGCCCAGATCATGAAACTTGAAATTGATTACCGTGAACCTCTCTTCTTGCAAGTGATTGGTGGTTTTAGTGGTGATGAGATTGCCGATATTCTCGATCTCAACAAAAACACGGTGATGACACGTTTATTCAGAGCTCGAAATCAGTTGAAAGAGCTGTTGGATACAGAAGAGGCAGAGAGGGGGCAACATAATGGATGATTTGGAATTTCGTCGTCGTGTATTGTCGGAACCTAAACAACGTACACAAGATATTGTTGATGCGACCGCGAATAGCGAAGCCAATAGTAACTTCTTAGACGATGTACTAGCGCTTGATAAACAGATCCACTCTGCGATGAATGTGGATGTGCCAGACGACCTTGCTGATCGTATTCTGTTCAATCAGACCTCAAGCGAAGAAAGCAAAGTAGTAAGGCCAACGTTTGCGAGACGAGCAATGGCAATGGCCGCCTCAGTAGCATTCGTTGCAGGTTTATTAGTTGGCCAAGTGAATTGGGGAAATGCATTCGTTTCACCTGCGCAAGCTAGTTTAGTTGATACAGCGATGAAGCATGTTGTTGATGAGAAGAGCTTTGTTAGTAGCATCGATGAACAGGTTACATCGCAGCAGATCAACGCAAAAATGAACCCATTTGCTTTTCAGTTTGATGACGCTTTCCCTTACCATGTTTATTACCTAAACCACTGTGGCTTTGGTAAATCCAACGCAGTACATATGGTCTTCCAAGGCGCAAAAGGCAAAGTAACACTGTTTTTAACCGGTATTCCAACAGACAAACCTATCGATTTTGATGAAAAAGGCATGTCCGGCTCGGTAACACCCGTAGATGGCAGCAGCTTAATCCTTGTGGGTGAAAATGGTGAGGATGTTTCCAAAATCGCCGAAAAGCTGACAAAAATGATCAAACCAATGAGCTGATTCGCTCTTAAAGCCCCGTCACAAAAGGCCCAGCAATTATATTACTGATATTGCTGGGCTTTATTTATAAATAAACCACAAAACCATTCACACCACCAATACCTCTAGAGTTAAAACTCTAAAAAACAGCATTTCACACCATTTTCGTGCCAGATAGGCGTCATTTCCATAATTTTCCACTCAAAATTCCCAATGGTCGGATTTGTATATCGTATACTTGCGAATAGGATCAGCCACCATTGAGCAATTGCTCAAATTAATCGCCCTGTAGAGGCGGATATATAAAGGAATAAATGAATGACTACCAACAACACGCGTCTGTTTAAAAAGTCTCTTTTAGCAGTAACAATTACACTGGCGTCTTCGCAAGCGATGGCAGCAGGTTTCCAACTTAACGCACAATCAGCTACCGGTATCGGCCGTGCTTTCGCTGGTGATGCAGTAATCGCAGATAACGCGTCAGTAATGGCACGTAACCCTGCGGCAATGGCACTGTTTGACAAAACTGAACTATCTCTTGGTTTTGAAAGCATCACTTCTATGATTGAAGTCAAGGATGCTACTTATACAGGCTTCATGGGCGGTAATTCTAGCAATGCTGACTATGACGATGCTGGCGATACTTCGATTGCACCAAACATTCATCTAATCGTTCCAGTAAATGATAAATTTGCATGGGGTGTAAATGCTTATTCTAACTTCGGTACAAAAACTGAATTCAGCGATAGCTATGTGGGTGGTGAATACGGCGGCCTAACAGATGTAAAAAGTGTTAACTTTGGTTTAGCTGGTTCATACCGTCTAAACAAACAGTGGAGCTTTGGTGCAGGCCTTGACCTTATTTACGGTAAAGGCGAACTGAAACGAACAATGAGCTCGGAAGTTAATACTCCGCCAATCCCAGGCTTGCCACAAGCAGGTCAAACAGTTCTTGATGCTGAAGCGGATGGTTGGGCTGTGGGCTTTAACCTTGGTACTGTTTTCGAGTTAAACGAAAATAACCGTTTTGGTTTGGCTTACCACTACTCTCCGAAACTTGAAGCTGAAGGCGATATCAGCTACCAAGGCACTGAATATAAAGATGATACCCTTCATATGCCTCTACCTGATATGGTTGAGTTCTCTGGTTTCCACAAGATTGAAGATACTAAATTCGCAGTTCATTACTCAGTGCAATGGATTGGTTGGAGCTCATTTGACAAGCTAGAAGCAGACAAAGCAGGTGTTCTAAACAATTACGAATGGCAGAATGGTATGCACTACTCTCTAGGTGGTACATATTACATGAATCGCGATTGGACACTTCGTGCCGGCTACATGTATGACACAAGTGCACAAGATGAAGTCACTTCAGTTTCAGTTCCAGATTCAGATCGCCAATGGTTCTCAGCTGGTTTCACATACCACATCAACGAAGCGTCAAACGTAGACTTTGGTTTCACATACTTAATGGGCGACGATGTTAAAGTTAATGAATCAACTTCTGTTGTTTCGTCAATTTCAGCAACAACTCGTGCAGATGCAATCCTAATGGGTCTACAGTACAGCCGTAGCTTCTAATAAAAGCTAGGTTATAAACCTCAAAGGGTCGCATAATGCGACCCTTTTTTATTGCCTAAACCACTGACCTACATCAATTTAAGCTTACAACTGTAGCCTGCAAGGTCAATATATGACTACAAGTGTACGCTCAAACTTCGCAACACAGCAGAAACATTTAGATTATTTCTCTAATAATTAAACACATTTACTCATTAAATCCCTAAAACACTGTTTTATTCGAATTTCATTTTTAAAGTAATGACTCTAAACGTAGAATCACGCCACTAAATACTTATGATTCAGCGAACATAATAATGAAAATGAATAAGACTCTTCTATCTGCTGCAGTGGCAGTTGGACTACTTTCGACTTCTACCGTCACTCACGCGGCAGGTTTCCAACTAGCAGAATACTCAGCAACAGGCCTTGGCCGCGCATACGCTGGTGAAGCTGCAATGGCTGACGGCGCAGACGCACAATGGCGTAACCCTGCCATGCTGACTTACCTAGAAGGTACTCAGGTTTCTGTTGGTGCTATCTATGTTGACCCTAACATCGATATCGACGGTACTTCTACGTCCATGATGGGACAATCTACTTCGTCAAATTCTAGCGATTTTGCGCACAGTGCAGTAATCCCAAACTTTTATGTTTCTCATAAGTACAACGACAAGTTCGCATTAGGCTTTGCTGCTGGCACTAACTACGGTATGGAAACAGACCTAGGTAAAGACTTTGGTGGCGCAAACCACGGTAACGAAGCAAGTGTTACTACGATGGAGCTAAACCTAAACGCGGCTTACCAAGTACTTGAAAGCGTATCTATTGGTGGTGGTATTCGTTACATCATGGCTGAAGGTAGCTTTGGAGCGGTATCTACAGTTAACTCTCTAGTTCCTATGCCTCAAGGTACAGCTTTAAAATACATGGAAGGTGATGACACAGCGTGGGGCTGGCAAGTTGGTACCGCTTGGCAGATCAATGAAAACAACCGCCTTGGTTTTACCTACAAGTCAGAAGTAGACCTAACGCTTGAGGGCCACGCAAATGGTGTCGCTTTTGATGCTGTTGCTGGCGCTTTAGGTACTCCTGTGAAGTCAAAATATAACGGCTCAATGCAACTTGCATTGCCAGCAACCGCCGAGCTTGCAAGCTTCCATCAACTATCAGATAAAGTCGCTGTACATGCGAGCGTTAACTGGACTAATTGGAGTAGCTTTGAAGAACTAGTAGCTGACATCCCTGAATTCGGTCCTGCTCGAACTCAAGATATCAAGCAAGAGAACTGGGAAGACAACTACCGCTTTGCGATCGGTACAACTTACCAAATGACACCTAAGTTAGCTCTGCGCTCTGGTATTGCGTACGACACTTCAGCGGTAAGCGATGAACACCGTACTGCGACGATTCCGGAAACAGACCGCACTTGGTTGAGTATTGGTGCTGGCTACCAATGGTCTGAGCAACTAACACTAGACGCTGGTTTCACTTACATCCTAGCGAAAGACGCAAAAATGGTTGAAGATGACGCAAGTTCTGCGCCATTTGGTGGTGACTTCGAAGGTGAAGTGACTGGTAGCATCTGGTTAGTGGGCATCCAAGCGAACTACCGCTTCTAATCTACCGCCCTAAAAGTAGAAAATATTAAAAAGGCTCGATGTTGCATCAACATCGAGCCTGTCTTTTATCGGTTTTCTAAATCGTGTTTCTAGGGCGTGTTGATCTTTCGTGAGTGTTTTTTGAACAGCATGGTAAAGAGTTATAATTTGCTTCGCCAAAAGTAAAACCATAACCAATACCATGCCAAGAACAATGCTAACTGATATTCGCTGGGAACTGCTACTCCAAGTTATGAAAAGTACAGGTCGTATTTACGATAAAACTGAACATCGAATGACATTTGAAGGAATACTTTATCGAATGAGAACAGGTATTCCTTGGCGAGATCTACCCTCTGAGTTCGGAGAGTGGAGTACCGTTTACAGACGATTTAATCTTTGGTCAAAGAAAGGGATTTTAGATAATCTTTTCAAAAGTTTATCTAACATGGCTGATTTTGAATGGGTATTTCTTGATGGCTCTATAGTTAGAGCACATCAGCATAGTACAGGTGCAGCTACTGAAAGTTCAGAGCAAATAGGAAAAAGTCGCGGGGGCAACTCAAC
>NZ_JBFSUX010000012.1:0-105378 GCF_041467595.1 Vibrio sp. 10N.247.311.13
TTTATCGCCCAAACTGGTTAAATTTTAACAGTGACATCTACCCTGCCAGATAGGGGTAATGTAAGGCAGAACTCCATTGCATAGGATTCTAACCTGCGGCCTCTTGAATTATTAACAATTCGCCTGAGGTTAAATTGTTCACCCATCAAAGCAATTCTTTTTGTTGTTGTTTGGTTCCCACAAATACTAATAATTTTGTCAGTGTTTTTATGATTTGCGTGGGTTGTTGATGTCAAATATCTCTCTCGTAGAAATAGCCCTTTGCTTTGCCATTTAACTGACTGTGTTATTACCGTCCAATTGTTCATTTTTATTGAATGTTAATTAAATATAATCAATTCATCAAATATGTTTTGAGGTGGTAGGGTTCAAGATAGGACAAATCGCTTCGCTTTTTTTTTGTCCCTCTTGTTGGGGGTACCCCAAGCCCCTTTTCATGTGGTGAATATTTTACTAGTATTAAAATAAACTATGACTGTTATTGAACAAGCATTTGAACTGCAAAAAAAACATGATTTGGAAGAGCTTTTTGAAAGAAAATTTTTTGAAGGATGTATTAAATCTGGACTAATTACCGTTTCGGAAATAGAAGAAAAAAAAGGTAGATATAACTACTTGAATAAGTTCTTCAAAATTAATAACAGCTCAATAAATTTGTATCATATTAGTGAGTCTCAATCGGAAGAAGTTACGTCTGACGTAGAGCTTGAAGAGAGGCTGTCTAACATTTTCAAGATACTATCTAAAAAGTTGATTGAATCTATTCCTGTAGATGAGTTGTATCGTTCTAATTAGGGGAGAAAAAACGGGTATCTTGCAAGATACCCGTTTATCATTTATCGCTCGACAATATCCTGAGTAACGGCATCAAAGCGATAATTGACGATATCGCCAGTAATCAGCATTTGGATCGCTTGTTTAATAGAAGGTAAGGGAGCAATAAACCATTCCCTTGGAGTATGAGCAATTCCTTTGTGGTCAGCGACTTTTACATCCAAACATGAGTTACCGAAGAAAGTATGTAATAACCCTTCGAACTTGTTTGCCTTCATGTTGTAACACTCAAACTCTGAGACTAATTGAACAGCAGCCATTAAGTAAGTTGGTTCGTTTTCAGCATTCGCGATACGCTGCTTAACTGGCGTAGTTGAATAGCCAATTTTGAAGAGGTTATTGACCTCTCTTATTTCTGGTTCAGAGCTTAATGATTTTAGGATGTAGATGTATCCAGATTTTTGGTCATCTCGGGTAATGTTGAGCAATTCATCTAGTGCTTTATCAGATTTATCCAAAATACGGCGACCAGTTTCATCTTTGTATAACTCTGTCGCAAGAGAACGCAATAACATGTCAGACTCGGTACCGTTTTCAAAAATCAGGTGTAGTCGAGCATTTACCTTACCTTTGGTTTTTGTACGCTCTTCCATATCGGAAACATAGCAAGTCACACCATGAAGGATGAAGAACATACCTTTCTGTATTTGTTGTTCACCAGTAAACTGAACGGCTTCTTTTTCGCCTGTTTTTAAATCGTCATGGCATTGTTTAAACAGTGGTTCGTACTCTTCAAAGTCTTCACACTTTTTCCGCTTAGCAACACGACTAGGCATGTTGAGCGTTTTCTTGACGTGTTTCAAAGTGAAAATACTATCCTCTGGTTGATTTAGGATACCCAACACATCATCGGCAAGAACATCATCAATTGATTCGACTTTCGGTTCTTCATAGCGAGGAAGTAGATTGTGAACATCATGTTCTGCTAAAGCCCGACAATGCTGCTCGTTGGCACGTATTGACTCTAAACTCTTGCTACGCATCAGTTCTATTGGATTGCCTCGATTCGCTTTAGGCTCTCTGTGATGCTTATCAAAAAAGTCATTGATCTGTTTAAATTTGGTCAACAAATGGTCGTCAGCCGTTGGTGCTGACGACTTAGGTTTTGTTTTTAAAATACCCATCTCATCAGATGAAATAATATCTTTTAGCCAGTCTTCCATCTATGAAGCTCCCTGAGCTGCCGCTTGTTCTTGGGCAAGGCGACGTAGATAAATGATACACTGAGCTAGTTCACGCTCTCGACCATTTCTAGAGTTGATATCAGGGTGACGCCCGGCATTCGCCTTTACAAACTCTTGAACTTTAGGCCATAAAGCCATCGCTTCTTCTTTCGTCATCTGCATTCGAGTTGCTTCGATAGACTCTTGAATAAGCTTCAGTGAGTCGGTGTTTACTGACTTAGATAGAATTTCAAAAGCTCGTTGGAATGGATTTACTTGGTCGATCAGGTCAATATGTAATTCATCAATATTGATGAACTTATCAGCCATACGCACAAATTTCTTACCACCTTCTTCTTTGATCTCAGAGGTTGAAATAGCCGAGTCAACAACAACGCGTTGGCGGATCTCTTCAACTTCTTCTTTTGATAAGTCTGGGTACTTCTTCTCAATTAACTTCGGAATAAGTACAGTATTAATTACTTCAGGGTCATGTCCCGCAGCGGATGCTTTTACAATATTATCATCTTGTAAGATTGCAGCCTTGAGGTCATCTAAATCAGTTTCAACGATCTGCTTTGTACGCTTGCTGCTTGGCTCTTTCAAGCCTCCAATACTAATCACGCCCGGTGGATTAGGATCTTTGTCTTCTGGATTTTTAGCTTTAAACTTGAAGTTAGGTGCAAGTACCTGTTCCATCAAAAGTGAGCAGGTTATCGCTTTTAGCATGTTGTTGACGGCATAGTTGACTTGATCATTGCTAGCATCAGGTTCAGCGATTAAGTTGGTAAACTGAGCGTGGGTTTTGTTGCTGCTATCACGAGTGCATCGACCGATGATCTGTACTATCTCTGTTAGCGAGTTGCGATAGCCTACTGTTAATGCATGCTCACAGAATGCCCAGTCAAAGCCTTCTTTCGCCATACCTAAAGCGATGATGATATCAATGTCATCTTCATGCTTAATGTTACGTAGGAAAGCTTGCGTAAGCTCACGGTCTTTTTCATCCCAGACTAGGTCTGCAACCTTAATCGTTTTACCATCTTCTTTGCGCTTAAGATGGATTAGGCCTGTATCTGGGTCTGTGAATAAGTGATCACCAATGATATCGAGTATAGCTGCTACCTGTTCATACTTATCATCTTTTCCTGATTCCGCTGAGTTAACGTTAGGGATGTGTATGATGGTTTTCTTGTCGGTATCCAACACTTCTTCGATGGCGGTTAAGTAATGCCCTTTATAGAAGTGATAGCCCATTCCTAGTGATTTTAAGTATTGATAGCCGTTTAATTGCTCGTAATAGTTAAAAGAAACCTTATCAAATTTCGCTTCATCTTCAGGATTTAAGACGGGCACACTATCACCACGGAAGTATGAGCCTGTCATCGCGACAATATGAGCTGAGCTGTTCTCAATGAGTGCACGAAGAACGTCACCAAGAACATTATCACCGTCCGCTGATACATGATGAAATTCATCAATGGCTAGTAGAGTGTTATTGAACGCTGTGTCTTCAAGCTCTTGGTACGCAAAGCGAAGTGTCGCATGAGTACAGATCAGGATTCGCTCATCACTACCCAAAAATTCTTTGAAGATTTTCACCTTGCTTTGATTGCTTGATGAAGTACATAGATTGTAGTGAGGGTTGATGTCCCAATCAGCAAAAAAACCATATTCTGAAAGTTCTGTATGACTAAAGGAGCCACCAATCGAGCGCTCAGGAACAGCGACGATGACTTTCCCCACACCTTGATTCATGAGTTTATCTAAACCGATAAACATCAACGCACGAGATTTACCAGAGGCAGGTGGCGCTTTAATTAGCAAATATTGACTCGCACGCTGCTCAAACGCACGAGCCTGCATAGATCGCATTCCCATTTTGTTTGTGCTGGTACTTTTACCTGTCTGGGCGTAGGTAACGTGGACTAAATCAGGCATGTTAGTTCTCTTTTATTTTCTTAAAGTAGTGAGCAATTAGACATGACAGTCTTTGGTCGTTGTTATCAAAAGCGGTCTTTGAGTAAAGAGAATCAACTGTTTTATCTAAACTAATATGGGCTTCTCGTAGATCCATTGGCATATTGTCTGGGTCATATAATTCTGAAATGCTTAGTTCTGGGTAGCTCTCTCGTATATCGAGGACATTAAACGCAGCGTCAACTACTAGCTCTTTTTCACTGGCACTTAACTCAGGAATTGGGAATGTGTTGTATGACAAAGCACTCGAGTAGCGGATATCTGATTTTAGTCGACCGGATGTAGCAAGAGTCCAAGTCAAATGCATCTTAGATGACAAAATACCGAAGATATAAGGTTCAGGATCATATAATACCTGAACAGAATGAAGGGTTATATTGTCGGCGGATAGTAAACCTACCGGAATGTACTCCCTTCTTTCCGAGGAAGTACAAGGCATTATCATCATCATCTCTCGAGCTGTGTGTCTATACCTGAATTGATGACTTCGATTGACTAACGAGCGTGCGACCTCTCCTCCAGACTCTCGGAACTCCTTTACGGACTCTATTCTACTTTTAATTGGTGGGATCTTTTGTGCTATTTCTAAGTCTTCATCTTCAATCCAGAGACACCAACGGGTTTGTCCTTTTAAGAATTCACTCCCGCCAATAAGCTGACGGATATAAGGTTTAGATTCAGGGTAGTTAGTCTCTAAGTCCACTTTTTCTTTATCTTCCAATTTAAGAAATCCACCTTCAATAGGCTGATTACCGTACTCCATTTTGGGTATCTTAGATAATGGTTTGCTTCGCTTAGCAATAAAAACAGTCTCGCTATCTGTTAAGTATGGAGATATATTTTTAGCTTCACTTTGATGAACATTATGAAACAGATATTTTTTCGACGTACTTGTGTTTCTTAAACCAATGATGACGCAAATGACTGCTGCTTTTTGCTTTGCATTGTTCGTCCATTTAAATGAATCATATGCAAAATCAATTTCAATGTTGTCATTTAGAATGTGCGGCCATAGTAAAGGTACATGTTCACCTTGTACTATTGAGTTCGTAGTAACAAAACTACACTTGGCGTTTTTGCCTGTTATAAACAGTGATGCTTTGTAGAACCATAAGGCTATATAATCTAAGCTATTTACACCTTTAACAATGCTTAAAACGCTTCTCATATCCTCTTTTTGCGTCTTGGTTTGGTTTCTAGCCCCAAGGTAAGGGGGATTACCCAAAATATATACTTCATCATCGTGCGAAGTGGGACAAACTTGCTCCCACTCTATAACGGCCGCATTTCCAGCAAGAATACGCCCGCTTTGTTTCAACGGTAGAGTTGGAGCTGTATAGCCAAATTCAGTTTCAAAAACCATATTCATTTGGTGTTCAACCAGCCATAGAGAAAGAATTGCCATTTCATGAGCAAAATCATCAAGCTCGATACCATAGAACTGATCTAGTCGAATAGATGAGTGAGATTCATCAAATAAACCCATAGCTCCAGAGTCCGACTCGCCTTCCAATTCTCTAATTCGCTTAAGAATCTCGATCTCTAGTAAACGAATTTCTTTATAAGCGATGATAAGGAAGTTACCGGATCCACAGGCAGGGTCAAAAATCTTTATACGGCTTAGACGTACCTGAAGTTTACGTAGCTTATTGATGTTATCTGTGGACTTCTCAAATTCATCGTAAAAGTCATTAAGAAATAGTGGCTCTATCACTTTCATGATGTTGGTAACAGAAGTGTAGTGCATGCCCATTTTGCTGCGAGTATCTGGGTCGGCAACACCTTGGATCATTGAGCCAAATATATCAGGGTTGATGTCTGCCCAGTCTAACTGCCCTGAATCGAGTAGCATGCGACGGGCTTTTGCATCAAATGCTGGGATTACGAGTTCTTTTTTGAACAATCCACCATTTACGTATGGGAAGCGGCTAAGGTATTGAGGCAAGTCATTACGTTGATGGCCTGCTGTATTCAGCACTTCAAATAGACGTTGGAATGTAGTGGCGACGTCAGAGCCATCTTCACTGGTATGTTGATTAAGCAAATTTGTGAATTGGTTGTCACCGAAGATCTTTGTATCTTCAGCAAAAAAGCAGAATAGAAGTCGGTTTAGGAAAACAACGAGATCATGAAGCTGTTCTTTCGAAGCGTTTGGCGGGTAGTTTAGTTCTTTGATGTGATCAAAGAAGTCGGCCATTTTCTCTGCCGCTTTTACGTCGGCAGGATTTTCACCACGATACACCATCTTTTCCATACCGGCCCAAGGTAGGAAAAAATCGAAGTGTTTGGAAAGTTGGTTTAACTCGATATCGAGAGTGTCTTGAGTCTTAGTATCAACGGCAATGAGTTGATTGAAGTCGGTTACTACAACAAAACGAATTTTATTTGATGAGGTCGTTTTGCTGTTTTTAAGTTCATCAATTTCAGCGAATAAATTGGTAGTACAAGGCTTGAAGTAAAGGTGACGTTTGAGTATCACCTCACCTGAGTTTTTCGATAGGTTACGTTCACCGGATTTGACGCGGCTGACGACAGATTTACGATGCCCATAAGCTAAAAGCAACTCATAGACAAAATCATTGCGAGATACTGATTGGTTGGAGATGTTTTGGACTAAGTCCTTTACATTTTCTTCTATTTGGACGCTGTTCATATTTTATCTAACCTAAGTGACGTTAGTTGCATTCTAATATGAAATCGATATCAAATCTTTAATCTAGCTCCGTATTAATCTCATTATTTGTAAGGTGCAATATTTGATGCGACACTTGCATTAATCAACTCGACGGCTTGTGACATCGTAGATAGATTGATGCTTTTGCCATAGCGGTCATAAGTGATGTTGTTTTGCATATGTCCAAGCAATTCCCCAGCTACGATTGCTGAGACCTCCGCATTCTTCAGTTGCGTAGCCACTGTATGGCGAAATGAATGAAAATCATGTCCACGACCAAAATCAAGCTTACTCTTCAGGCGTCCAAACCACTTAGATGCAGCGGTGCCATACCCATCACGCTCTAGCTTCAGGGAAGGGAAGAGACGTTCATGCTGAACACTGTTGATGTACTCGATAAACCCTAAATCTAGTAATTTACTGTGTATTGGAATTAACCTTCGGCTGCTGTTGTTTTTGAGATGTTGCCCCTGAAGTTTATCGTCAATTCTGATTACCCAAATTTCGTCTTGTTTAAAAATATCTTGTCGATAAAGCTGGCAAAGTTCATTTAGCCGAGCACCAGTAAACAAACCTAGTAGAGGCAACCAGTAGTAGTGGGGATGTTTGTATTTGTTCTGAGTGTGGATGTCTGTGGAGAACAGCTTTTGTAGATTAGTATGGCTGTATGCATTCTTGGCTTCGTTATCCTTGCGATTTTTCCTAAATCTCATCCCTTTAAACGGATTAATATCAGTCAATTCCATTTGTAGACACCACTCAAAGAATGATGAGCATTTTTGGATGTAATCTTTGACGCTTTCAGTGCTGAGTGTGGGGAGGTTATGTTTTTTATTAGCTTCAATGACTTGTAATCCGTTTAGTCCAGCCAGTTGTTTATGCTTTTTTGCATTAACAGGGTACTGAGTTAATAGCTTACGAGCTTCTTCGGCTTGCAGACGGCGAATGTCTCTGATGTCTTCAATATCTAGTAAGGACAGAACAATACTGCACTTGGCATAGGCCATATTTAGACTCTTTTCGCTTACTAAATCTTTTTTTGAGTCTCGGTATTTTTTCAAGCAAGTAAATGGATTTTTAGAAAGGGAGGGGCTGTTTTCTTTTGTTTTTGCAGGTAATGCAGGCTTAGCAGGTGCTATTGATGAGTCAGCGGATGCAGAGAACGGTTGGTTTGAGTCTATTGCGAGGCGAATTTGAAGCTCTAACTTGAGAGACTCTATGATGGCTTTTTGTCGGTCGCAGCTTCCAAACGACTTTTTAACCTCAGAAAGGTCAGAAAACAAGTGGCGAGACTTCGGAGGAATCTGATATCTGAAGTGCCAGTTTCCATTCGGTGTGATTTTTAGATAGCGCATGTTTAGTACCAAGTTTTAGTACAAACAGCCAAGATTTTGCGACTTTAGATAAAAAAAGGGAGGTAAATCATTGATTTACCTCCCTTTCCAAACGTTTGGTGGAGCTGGCGGGAGTTGAACCCGCGTCCAAAAATCATTCATCATTGGTACTACATGCTTAGTCGATCTTTAATTTCACCAGCAACCTGCGAACCGACACGCTAGTTAAAGGCTAACCTGAATTATAATTCGCGCTTTTCCTCTCAGGTGGGAGAAGCCACGCTAGCTAGTTTGGGTTTGATCTCTTATTGGTCCCCGTCTTACGAGCGGAAGCTAGGGTAAGAGAGCTCTGAGCAGGTTATTAAGCTGCTAGTGCGTAGTTTTCGTCGTTTGCGACTATTTTTTTGCGGCTTTTAACGTGGCCAACCGCCCCACGGCATGCACCTCAGACTTCAAAATTCCTGTCGAATCCTAAATCAGCCCCAAGTGTTATTTGCATAGTACCAGAAAAGCTTACCCTGTCTAGCACTGTGCGTTTAAGTGCTTAAAATTAACGCAAATTACTCTTCATAATTCGTGCTTTATCTCTCGCCCAATCTTTTTCTTTCATATCAGTACGTTTATCGTGCAGCTTTTTACCTTTCGCTACGCCAACTTTAATCTTCGCCCAAGAGCGAGACCAGTAAAGTGCGGTTGCGACAAGCGTCATGCCTTCACGGTTAATACGACCGATAAGGTTGTCGAGTTCTTTTCTCGACATTAATAGTTTACGGATACGTGTTGGGTTCGCCACGATATGAGTACTCGCTTGAGTTAGCGGAGTAATCGTCATACCACTGATGAATGCTTCGCCATCTCGGATGTATACGTAGCTTTCTGCGATATTGGTTTTGCCTTCACGTAGGGATTTTACTTCCCAGCCTTGTAGCTCAAGCCCCGCTTCTATCTCATCATCGATGAAATATTCGTGGCGAGCTTTCTTATTAAGCGCAATGGTATTACTACCGGCTTTTGATTTTGATTTATTCTTTGCCATAATGGCCTCATTATACGGATTGCACCCTAGTTGGGGAATCCTTTTTATTTGCGCTCTGGCCCAATACAATTAAAATTGCAGTTTGTGTTAATGTAACGCTGTCTTTAACAGGAGTCTATATGCCAAAGGTTACTCGTTCAGCATTAGTGTCGTTTAGTGCCGACCAGATGTTCAACTTGGTCAATGATGTTGCTCGTTATCACGAGTTTTTGCCAGGGTGTTCTGGTTCACGTGTGATCGAATCTTCAGATTCAACTATGGTGGCTTCGGTTGATGTCTCTAAAGCTGGTATCAGCAAAACATTTACCACATCGAACCGCTTAGCGGATGGTGCTGAGATCTTGATGGAGCTGGTGGACGGCCCGTTCAAAAAATTGCAGGGCGGTTGGTATTTTACTCCGCTCGATGAGCAAGCGTGTAAGGTTGAGCTTAAGTTGGAGTTTGAATTTTCTAGCCGAATGATTGAAATGGCATTTGGCAAGATTTTCAATGAACTGACAAGCAATATGGTCAGTGCTTTTACTCAACGAGCGAAACAGGTTTACTAAGCCATGACTATTGAATCAGATATGATCCACGTAGAAGTTGTGTTTGCGCTTCCACATGAGCAGCGTGTATTTACCTTAGTGGTAAATAAGAACGCGACCGTTGAAGAGATTATTGCGCAGTCTGGTGTTTTAGAGTTGTATCCAGAAATCGACTTGGCGAAAAATAAAGTTGGCGTATACAGCCGCAACGTTAAGTTAGATGCAACCGTTCGAGATAAAGATCGTATCGAAATTTATCGAGCACTGTTAGCCGATCCAAAAGAAATTCGCCGTAAGCGTGCTGAACAAGCGAAAGCGGCGGCTAAATCGTAATACCAAACAAATTTGAATGATAAAGAAGCTCGCATTAGCGAGCTTTTTTTCATCTGTTTGTTAGACAATACAGTCTACAGTCTCATTTGTTAGCAGATATTAAAAAGCCTGCTCATATGAGCAGGCTTTTGCGATTCTTGCTTTTGACTGGAAAGCTTTGTTAGTTGAAAGCTAGCGAAGGCTTTCGAAGAATTCATCACTGGCTTCAAAATCACCATTGATCGTCACTAAGGTGCCCGTTGCATCAAAGTTAACAACAAGATTTTTTTGAATCGAGTCTTCATGGCCTTTTGTGTGGTGGTAAATGTAGTACCACGTATCTGGGTAGCCATTTTCGATAAGCATAGGTGAGCCCATAACGTAACGAACTTGTGTTTTTGTCATGCCAAACTTGAGCTGATCGACAGCTTCCTGTTCAACATAGTTACCCTGATTGATGTCAATTCGATAAACCAACTTCTCTAATAGAGAGCAACCGGTCAACATTGTTAGTGCAAGTGGAACTGCAACTAACCACTTTTTAATTCGCATAGTTTGAGATCTTTTTTCGCTAAAATACTGCCTGATAATAAACAAGCTCCAGCAAGAAGTAAAAAGCTCCTTGCGCTTTGAGCTTGTTATGACTGGCAATTTTGAATTAAGTTGCAAAATTGCCAAGATTTTTCGGTAAATTATCAGAAAGTTGCTGAATATGTAACCTAAGCTGCGATTAATAACTCTTTTGCGTTGGCAAGCGTCGATTCGGTAATCTGGCTGCCACCAAGCAGTCGAGCAAGCTCTGAAACGCGTTGTTGCTCATCAAGCGTGTGCATTTGAGTCTCGGTTTTACCTGATTTCGTGTTCTTCGCTACAAACAGTTGTTGGTGACCGCAACCGGCAACTTGAGGTAAGTGAGTCACGCACATAACTTGTGTCGATTCGCCCAGCTTACGTAGCATTTTTCCGACAACCGCAGCGGTTGGTCCACTGATACCCACATCGACTTCATCGAAAATCAGGCTTGGTGTATCCACTTTTTGCGCTGTGATCACCTGAATCGCTAATGAGATTCGTGATAACTCACCACCAGAGGCCACTTTCGCAATCGGCTGCATCGGTTGGCCTGGGTTGGTCGAAACAATGAAGGTCACGTTATCCATACCCAATGGAGAAGGGTGTGTGTTGGTGTTGTTCACTTCAATGGCAAACTGCGCTTTTTCCATGCTCAGTTCGTGCATGCTTTGCGTGATCAGCTTGTTGAGCTCTTTTGCGTAACGAGTTCGAGATTTATGAAGCTTCTCTGATTTAGCAACGAACGATTGGTATTGGTTTTCCACCTCGTTTGCCAGTTCTTCTAATTTTTCATCAGAGCAATCAAGCGCTTCAACTTGTTGTAGTAAGTCTTGATGGTGCTTATACAGCTCTTCAGGTAACACGTGGTGTTTACGAGACATCGACATCACTTTAGAGAAACGCTCCTCAACGTAAGCCATACGACCGGGATCAACATCAATGCTGTCTAGGTATGTTCTTAACTCGTTGTTGGTTTCTTCAATCTGAATAATGGCTTCAGAAAGCAAGTTCGGTAACTCGGCCAATCTTTCATCGAGCTCAGCTAACTGAATTAAGGAGTTATTGGCCGATTGCAGAATACCAAGCGCATTAACTTCTTCGCCTTCATAAATAAGCTCGATAGCTTGCTGACAGGTTGTGGCCAGTTCTCCGCTATTGGAGAGGCGCTTATGCTCTTGTTCGAGGTCTTCATATTCTTCCTCCCCAATAGACAGCTCATTTAACTCTTTGATTTGGTATTCAAGAAGTTGTTTTTGAGCTTGGTTTTGCTGGCTATTTTCACGTAACTCTTTTAAGTGGTTATCTGCTTGTCGCCACGCTTGGTAAGCATTACGTGTTGATTTCAATAGATTCAAGTGGCCTGCGTATTGATCAAGCATGGCCATTTGGTAATCGCTTTTCATCAACTGGTGATGCGCGTGTTGACCATGAATGTTGATCAATAGTTGCCCTAGCGATTTCAATTGTGAAAGAGGGACAGGGCTACCGTTGATGAATGCACGAGAACGACCTTCTTTTGAGATGGTTCTGCGCAGGATACACTCACTGCCATCAAGCAATTCGTTGTCTTCTAACCAGCGGGTAGCATGCAGATTGTTCTCAAGTAAAAAAGCGGCACTGACTTCGGTTTTTTCTTCACCTTGTCGAACCATTCCTGCATCGGATCTTCCTCCAAGGCACAAGCCTAAAGCATCGATAGCGATAGATTTACCCGCACCAGTTTCACCGGTGATTGTTGTCATGCCTTTAGAGAGTTCTAGCTGTAAAGACTTAACAATAGCGAAATTATTAACACTTAAATGAGCCAGCATTTTTATTTACCTGTATAACTGAACAATACTGTATATAAGCTCAGTATATACTGTTTCTTTATACAGTAAAGTCGGCAGGTGAAAATTTTTTGCGACAGCTCTCAGAATTAAGCTTGTCTGTAGATCACTGAAACCGCTATAGATTCCCAACTCGGTCGTTCCTTCCTCTTGGGAATGACGATGTGGTGGATTGGCGTAAAGACAGAGATGGTGGGCTTTTAATCGGTAATAAAAAAGGCTGACGAATGTCGTCAGCCTTTCAAATTTTCGGTTACCACTGGAGCGTTTATTCTTTTAGAACAGCTTACTCGACCAGCCTAGTTTGTTACGTAGAACATGGTAGTAGTTGTAGTCTTTAGGGTGGATCAGCTTGAGTACATTCGGGCTTTGGTAAATATGGATCTCATCGCCAGGAGAAACCGGTAGCGAGATTTGACCATCACAGCTCACTTCCTGAGTTCCACGGTTATCAGGCGATACGATCAGCTTGATACGACGCTTGCCATCCACCACAAGTGGGCGGCTTGAAAGGGTGTGCGGGAACATTGGCACGAGTGAGATAGCATTTAGGCTTGATGACAGGATAGGGCCGCCGCCAGAAAGCGAGTAGGCGGTAGAACCTGTCGGTGTTGAGACGATTAAGCCATCAGAGCGCTGTGAGAAGGCGAAGCTGTCATCGATATATACTTCGAACTCGATCATGTGAGCAACTTGGCCGGGGTGCAGTACAGCCTCATTAAGGGCTGCATTGTGGCTTTTTATCTGGCCGTGACGATGAATTTCCGTTTCAAGTAAGAAGCGCTCTTCTTCCATGAACTCGCCTTTGAGTACATCAGTAAGCGCACTCTGGAAGTTTTCAGGGTTGAGATCGGTTAGGAAACCAAGATTGCCTCGGTTAACACCAATCACTGAAATGTCGAAACGTGACAAGATTCTAGCGGCACCGAGCATATTTCCGTCACCACCGACCACAATAGCGAGATCGGCGCGTTTACCTAATTCAATCAGGCTAGAAAAATGTTCTTTTGGGATGTCGTCCAAAATAGTGGCGAGTCTGTCATCAACAAACACTTGATAACCCTCAGCACTTAACCACTGATAGAGCTCTCTATGAGTCTGAATTGCTTGCTGATCTCGAGGTTTACCGATAATGGCGATGACTTCAAATGGCTTTTTCATAACGTTTCCAAACGAATTAGGCTTGAATCAAAATTCTTCATCCCCATAATAAAGGCAAGTTGAACGTCTATGCGAGTGTTTTATATCAATTTGGGGCGCAAACACGCCTGTCACTTGCATTGAAAACGAATTCTGGAGATATCATGAGCAACGAAGAAAACAAAGTAACCGAAGCAGAGCTAGATCAGATCATCGCTGAAGCTGAGAAAGTTGAAGAAGCTGAACTGAATGAAGACGCTGCTGATGAGCAGGAAGCAAAAATCGCTCAACTGGAAGCTGCACTGCTTTCTAGCGAATCTAAAGTGAAAGAGCAGCAAGATTCTGTTCTTCGCGCGAAAGCTGAAGTTGAAAACATGCGTCGCCGTAGCGAACAAGAAATTGATAAAGCGCGTAAATTCGCTTTGAACAAGTTTGCTGAAGGTCTGCTTCCTGTAATCGACAACCTAGAGCGTGCAATGCAAGCGGCAGACGCTGAAAACGAAGTGGTTAAGCCACTGTATGAAGGTGTTGAGCTAACGCACAAAACGTTCGTAGACACAGTTGCTAAGTTTGGTCTCAAAGAGATCAACCCTGAAGGTGAAGCGTTCAACCCTGAATTCCACCAAGCGATGTCTATCCAAGAAAGCCCAGATCACGAATCAAACACGGTTATGTTTGTGATGCAGAAAGGCTACGAGCTTAACGGCCGTGTTATTCGCCCTGCAATGGTAATGGTTGCTAAGTAATTGAATGGCCGTTTGCCAAGCAGTTGATTATGGTAATTGTGAAGTAACAAAATAGCGGCGACAAAATAATTCACTGGTTAACGTGAAATGAAAAGAGAGGCATAGGCCTCTCTTTTTTTATGCCTGTAACTTGAGAGTCCACGTAAATAGTCACCAATATGGCATTAAGAATGTCGTTCTTTTTATTTTATCCAGAACAATGATTTAGAGTTTTATATTATGAAACTGGTTGTTATTGAAGAAATGTTTCAATGTCACACTTGTAATGTTTTTGTAAATAAATGCTTTTAATTGTTATCTTTGTATGTAAAATCCACTGCAATATAGCGATTCTGGTCGCATATATAACTATAAAAGTACAAATTTTAAACACAACAAACTGGAGAAGAACGATGGATAAATCGCTCTCAAGTAAGATTTTTGTAGGCTTGTTTGCTGGCCTAATTATAGGTACTGCTATTCAGTACCTATTCAGCGGCATTGCTATTTTTGATACGTACCTACTCGGCGCTGCTGAAGGTGCTGGTGGTATGTTCGTATCACTTATCAAGTTGCTTGTAGTACCTCTTGTATATGTATCTATTGTTTGCGGTATCGTTGAGCTAAAAGATATTCGTTCATTTGGTCGCCTTGGTGGTAAAACCTTTGGTCTTTACATTATTAACACCATCATCGCGATTTCAGCTGCTCTAACGATTGGTCTTATTTTCCAACCGGGTGCTGGTGCGAATCTAGCGGGTACAGTTTCTGAGACAATTGCGCTTACAACAACTGAAACACCAGATATCTTCTCTCTTGTTGTTAACATCGTTCCTAGCAACCCTGTAGAAGCGTTTGCAAGCGGCGACATGCTACAAATTATCTTCATGGCAATTTTGACAGGTCTTGCTATTCAAGCGCTTGATTCTCGTGGTGGCCCAGCCATCAAGACATTCAAGATGGCTAACGAAATCATGATGAAGCTTATCGGCCTAGTAATGAGCTTGGCGCCTTACGGTGTATTTGCTCTGATGATTCAACTGGGCGCAACACTGGATGCAGACACGCTAATGTCAGTTGCTGGCTATGTGGCGCTTGTGGTTGCAATGCTTGTGTTCTGGATTTTCTTCTTCTACCCAATGATGGTTGGTTCATTCACTGGTATTTCTCCAAAGCAGTTCCTACGTGCAACTCGTGAGCAAGTTCTATTCTCACTATCGACGGCAAGTTCGAACGCGACGATTCCAGTAACAATGCGCACTCTAACGGACAAACTGAACGTATCTAAGTCAGTGGCAGGTTTCGGTGTACCACTGGGTGCAACAATGAACATGTCTGGTGTATCTATCTACATCGCACTAGCAACTATGTTCGTAGCAAACGCATTCGGTCAGCCAATCAACACTGCTGACATCTTCACTCTAGGTCTAACTATCTTGCTACTGTCTATCGGTGCTGGTGGTGTTCCGGGCGGTGGTGTTGTAATGGTCGGTGTTTTATTGCACCAACTAGGTTTGCCACCAGAAGGTCTAGCGATTGTTGCTGCTGTTGACCGTATCTGTGACATGTTCTGTACTTCTTCTAACGTTGTTGGTGATACTGCGGTTAACACTATCGTTGCTAAGTCTGAAAACGAAATCGGCGTTGAAGCTAACGAAGAAGCTGAGCTAAAGAAAGCAGAAGCATAATTCTTAATTAAGATTCGATAATTAGAAGCCCCGCTCAATGAGAGCGGGGCTTTTTTGTTTCTGATGATAAGTGCTTTGGGCTATCTGATAACTTAGCTAAAAAGATCTTTGATTGGTGTTAAGTCTCATTTTTTCTTTTTACTCGTGCCGAATTGGCCATCAGTTTTCAATCTTTAATATAGATCACATATAATAATACAATATTATTTTATTGTTCTGACAACCTACATTATGACGACATAAAGGAAACCCAATAATGAAGCTGTCTTACCTTAGCCTACTGACTGCCAACCTTTTAGCCGCTCCCGCTCTTGCTTCTAATCACGATATTGGTCAACAGTTCAATCTTGACCCTGCAAAAGCACCAGCACAAAACTTCGATTTATCTAAATGGAAAATTAACTTACCGGAGCTGACGACTGAAGGGTCTAGAAAAGGTAAAACGCTGGAGATTGGTAAAAAGGAACTGTCGAATGTAGACACGCCTTACGTTCACCCTAAATGGTTCTACACGGATGCCGAGTCTGGTGCGATGGTGTTTGTGGCTCCGAATACAGCTCCAACGACGCCAAACAGTAAAAACACGCGCAGTGAGCTAAGAGCGATGCTAGCGGATAGCTACTCTGCGCCGAGCAACAACTTCGCGATTTCAAGCCATAAGAACGCGGAAGAGTTTGGCTCTATCGGTGGCCAGATGACGGCAACACTTTCTGTTGATCAGGTGAGCACCAGCGGTAACTATAAGAAAACCGGTGCATTCTCTGTGGTTATTGGTCAAATCCATGGGTCGGATAATGAACCTCTGAAAATTGTTTACCGCAAGTTGCCAGAACATGAGCATGGTTCGTTAACGTGGAACTATGAGTTAAACCCGCCGACAGAGATGAAAAACGCGAAGGATGAAAACGGAAAGAAACTTCGTAAAGACATTCGCCATGATGTATTTGGTCAATACAATCTGAAAAAAGGCAGCTCGGACCCTGCTGATGGCATCAAGCTAGGTGAAGTGTTCTCATACGATGTGAATATCAAAGATAACATCATGCACTTAACCTTTACTAAGAATCCAAACTCAGCCGATCCTATTGTGAAGACGTATGATGTTGATTTGGCTAAGGGTAAGTATCAGGGGCATGATATCGACCTTGGTTATGGGCAGGACTGGATGTACTTCAAGGCGGGCGCATACAATCAATGCAACACTAAGAAGTCGAGCTCAGCCTGTGAATGGCGTGGTATGGAAGCGGGTGATTACACTCAAGCGAGCTTCTACCAGTTAGTGCTCAACCAATAATATGGCTGAATCAGTCACCATTTGAACAATATTTAACTGATTAATATCTATTTGAAAAAGACCTTCCACATGAAGGTCTTTTTTTATGGCATCTGGAATAGGGTTGAGGTTTCAATGTGGCGACAAATGCGAGAGTTTCTCAACATTGGAGCCTTAATTGGCAAGGGATCGGTCACTTTTTACCTTTATGTAAAAAGATACGGGAAAAAATAGATTTTTTTTACTTATTCCCTTGAAAACCAGTTTGCAGCCCTTATCTATGGTGCATACGAAAGCAAATTACATTTGCACTTAAATTTTGTGTATTAGGGTTGAATCCCTGATTACCGCCCCCCACATATGTGGGTATAGCAAAAAACTAATATAGATTATATTTCGGAGATAGCCTGATGGGTCGAATCATTGGTATTGATTTAGGTACTACTAACTCTTGTGTTGCTGTTTTAGACGGCGACAAACCACGCGTACTAGAAAATGCTGAAGGCGAACGCACAACAGCATCGGTAATCGCATACACTGACGGCGAGACGCTAGTTGGTCAACCTGCGAAACGTCAAGCAGTTACTAACCCTCAAAACACGCTATACGCAATTAAGCGTCTAATCGGTCGTCGTTTTGAAGATGAAGAAGTTCAACGCGATATCGAAATCATGCCTTTCAACATTGTTAAGGCTGACAACGGTGATGCATGGGTTGAAGCGCAAGGCCAAAAAATGGCTGCTCCTCAAGTATCTGCTGAAGTTCTTAAGAAAATGAAGAAAACAGCTGAAGACTTCCTAGGCGAAGAAGTAACTGGCGCAGTAGTAACTGTTCCTGCTTACTTCAACGATGCTCAACGTCAAGCAACGAAAGATGCTGGCCGTATCGCTGGTCTAGATGTTAAACGTATCATCAACGAACCAACTGCTGCTGCTCTAGCTTACGGCCTAGACAAGCAAGGTGGTGATCGCACTATCGCTGTATACGACCTTGGTGGTGGTACATTCGATATCTCTATCATCGAAATCGATGAAGTAGAAGGCGAGAAGACTTTCGAAGTTCTTTCAACTAACGGTGACACTCACCTTGGTGGTGAAGATTTCGATAACCGCATGATCAACTACCTAGTAGATGAGTTCAAGAAAGAGCAAGGTATCGACCTTAAAGCTGATCCACTAGCAATGCAGCGTGTTAAAGAAGCAGCAGAAAAAGCGAAAATCGAGCTTTCTTCTACTACTCAAACTGACGTAAACCTACCTTACGTTACTGCTGATGCGACTGGTCCTAAGCACATGAACATCAAAGTGACTCGTGCGAAGCTTGAGTCTCTAGTTGAAGACCTAGTTCAACGTTCTCTTGAGCCACTAAAAGTTGCTCTAGCGGATGCTGACCTATCTGTAGGCGAAATCACTGACGTTATCCTAGTTGGTGGTCAAACTCGTATGCCTATGGTTCAAGCTAAAGTAACTGAATTCTTCGGTAAAGAGCCACGTAAAGACGTGAACCCTGACGAAGCTGTTGCAATGGGTGCTGCTGTTCAAGGTGGTGTACTAGCTGGTGACGTTAAAGACGTTCTACTACTAGACGTTACTCCTCTATCTTTCGGTATCGAAACGATGGGCGGCGTGATGACTAAGCTTATCGAGAAAAACACAACTATCCCTACTAAAGCGGATCAAGTGTTCTCTACAGCTGAAGACAACCAAAACGCAGTAACTATCCACGTTCTTCAAGGTGAGCGTAAGCAAGCGACTTACAACAAGTCTCTTGGTCAGTTCAACCTAGAAGGTATCCAACCAGCACCACGTGGCATGCCACAAATCGAAGTAACATTCGACCTAGATGCTGATGGTATCCTGAACGTATCTGCTAAAGATAAAGCAACAGGTAAAGAGCAGAAGATCACTATCCAAGCATCAGGCGGCCTGTCTGAGGAAGAGATCGAAGCAATGGTACAAGAAGCAGAAGCTAACAAAGAAGCGGACAAAAAGTTCGAAGAGCTAGTAACTGCACGTAACCAAGCTGACCAAATGATTCACGGCACTAAGAAGCAAGTAGAAGAAGCTGGTGAAGCTCTACCTGCAGACGAGAAAGCTAAAATCGAAGCGGCTATCACTGCACTAGAAGAAGTTAAGTCTGGTAACGATAAAGAAGCTATCGACGCTAAAGTTCAAGAACTTATGCAAGCAGCTCAAAAGCTAATGGAAATTGCTCAACAGAAAGCTCAAGCTGAACAAGCTGGTGCTGACGCTGGTGAACAACCTAAGCAAGACGACGATGTTGTAGACGCTGAGTTTGAAGAAGTTAAAGAAGACAAAAAATAATTTCGTCGCAGAGTAGCCTGATTTCGTTATCGGAAGTGTCCACCTACTAACGTAGGCTCCGCGCTTCCACTTAGGACTCAAGCTATCTGCTTAGAAATTTGTCTCAAAGACTTATTATTGCGGGCGTCAGAGGTAACTCTCACGCCCGTAAATTTGTATTTAGACTTGTCGATCTAGATAATAGCTTTATTCGGCATTTCAGCCGGCAGAACTTTTATCTAGATTGATACACAGACTACTGAAGTGATCATTCGGTAGTAGCAATTATTTTGGTGACCTAGAACATGTCAAAACGTGATTTTTACGAAGTATTAGGCGTAAGCCGCGATGCATCAGAGCGCGATATTAAAAAAGCGTACAAACGCTTAGCGATGAAATTCCACCCGGACCGTAACCAGGGTGATGAGACCGCAGCAGATAAGTTTAAAGAAGTAAAAGTAGCGTACGAGATCCTAACCGATTCTCAAAAGAAAGCAGCTTACGACCAATACGGTCATGCAGCCTTTGAACAAGGTGGCATGGGCGGCGGCGGTGGTTTCGGCGGCGGTGGTCAAGGTGACTTCGGCGATATCTTCGGTGACGTATTTGGCGACATCTTCGGCGGCGGTCGTCGTGGTGGCGGTCAACAGCGTGCACAACGTGGTTCAGATCTACGTTACAACATGGAACTTTCTCTAGAAGAAGCGGTTCGTGGTGTTTCTAAAGAAATCGAAGTACCAACACTTGTAGAGTGTGATACTTGTGACGGCAGCGGCGCGAAAGCGGGTTCTTCTGCACAAACGTGTGGCACTTGTCATGGCCACGGCCAAGTACAAATGCGCCAAGGTTTCTTTGCGGTTCAACAGACTTGTCCTACTTGTAACGGTAAAGGCAAGATCATCAAAGACCCATGTAACTCATGTCATGGTCAAGGTCGCAAACAGAAGACGAAAACACTTAACGTTAAGATCCCTGCTGGTGTTGATACTGGCGATCGTATTCGTCTATCTGGCGAAGGCGAAGCAGGGGAGCAAGGCGCTCCAGCTGGCGATCTGTACGTACAAGTACACGTAAAAGAGCACAACATCTTCGAACGTGACGGCAACAACCTTTACTGCGAAGTACCAGTAAGCTTCTCTATGGCTGCTCTAGGCGGTGAAGTTGAAGTTCCAACACTGGATGGTCGTGTAAACCTTAAGGTACCAGAAGAGACACAAACGGGCCGTATGTTCCGTATGCGTGGCAAGGGCGTGAAAGGCGTTCGTGGTGGCGGTGTGGGTGATCTAATCGTTAAGCTAGTGGTTGAGACTCCAGTTAAGCTAAGCGCTCGCCAGAAAGAATTACTGCGTGAATTCGAAGAAACCTGTGGTGGTGAAGCGGCAAGCAAGCATAAGCCAAAGTCTGAAGGTTTCTTTAGCGGCGTTAAAAACTTCTTCGATGACCTAACTAAGTAATCAATTTATTGATGTCTTAGGTTATTGATGCCTTGAGTTTTTAATGATTTAAGTTATTGATAAAGTTGGAAAAGCCTGCTCGTTTAGCAGGCTTTTTTGTATCTGTAGATCAGGGGAAAAGAAGCTCGAGAAGAAAGAGTCGAGATTTATCAGATAAATTCTAGAGCCCTTTGGTGGTTGCTCTTGTTACTTCCAACACGTTTCTGGCTCCGAAATACCCGAGTGGTGCAATTCCAACTTATCGGTATTCGAGTCAAAACATTCATCATTTACTTGTTGCGAAAGCGGTTCCGCTTGAATTGAATAGGTGGTGCTACTCGCAGAGATCGCTAGCGTGTATCGGCTAGTATCGGTATCGCAAAACAAGCATGTCCCTCCTGAAATAATATTCTCCGCTGCCGACGCATAGTTCCCTGTGTATAGAGTTTCTATCTCCAGTTGCATCTTGGTTAAGTCGGCCATCGCTGTAACTCGATGTGCCTTGATAACATGGTTGGTATAACTTGGATACGCAATGGCGCCGAGTATCCCCACGATGGCGACAGCGATCAATAATTCGATCAATGTCATTCCTCTAATGCTTAAGTTGTTGTTGTTGCATATATTTCTTCGAATCATCGCGAGTAGTTTCCTTTCATATCTCTGCCCATTTTTCTCTGGTGGTAGCATCGGTGCAAGATTAAATGCAGTTGCGCATTGAGTTACATAGGAATTTGGGAAATGACTCGCGGGTTTACTTTATTAGAGCTGTTAGTAACGGTATCGGTGCTGTCGATACTGATAGCTGCGGCTGCCCCGAGTTTTAGTTCGGTTACTGAAACCGTCAAGATGCAGCGACTCGCCGGAGAGTTGAATGGTTTTCTCATTCAAGCCAAGTCTGAATCGGTTAAAAGGAACCAAGATCTGTGGGTGCATTTCTCTATGGATAAAAATGAGGTGCAATCTACCGGAGAGTGGACTGTGCGGTTAAAGCCTACGGAGGATCTTTCTGGAGAAACATTACTGATGTTGTCAGGCGAACCGTTTCGAGATGTATCGTTTTCCCATAATTACACAGGTGCAAGAATCAGTTTTGAGAGTGTAAGGGGAAGGCCAGCCAGAGGGACGATTTATCTTTCTCCAAACACAGCGTCCACAGACAGATTGTTGGTTAAATTATCCAGCCCTCCTGGGCGAATTAAGGTGTGCGGTGAGTCGAGTGCGCAGTATGGCTATGATGCGTGTTAGACCGATTGTGGTAGCGCCTACTAAACAGCAAGGCACATCATTAATTGAGTTAATGGTGGCGTCTGTGATTGGTGTGTTTGCGATTTCGATTATTGGCAGTGTCTTTATAACAGGGCAGAGAATTGCCAAAGACAAAGGCATTGAATTACTACTGCTGCAAAATCTAACCAGTACCATGCAGGTCATGAAAGAAGATATTCAACGAGCGGGCTACGATGGATCTAATGGTTATTCAATCAAGTTGTCTGGCGCGAGTAACACCATCCAAGTGAGTGGCGGTGTGGCGGTGGGTTTTGTTTACTTCCGAGAGGGTTCGAGCGCAAGTAAAGATCACCGACATATCGTTTACCGTAAGAAAGGTACTCGACTACAAATATGTGAAAAAGGCACGCTTGTTAGCGAGGATCTCCTTTCTTTCAATGAAGTAACCGGATGTTATTCGCTGTTTGATGACAGCCTGATCGAGGTGGACGCATTTAGCGTTGATGCTCATCTGTTAGAGCAGAACTCTATTAAAACCACGCTTACCGATATCAGTATTACGGCCTCAATTCCAACCGCGGGTGTTTCTAAGTCGGTTTCGGTTTCCGTTAAACAGAGGAACTGGCAATGATGATGTTTAGAAAGCAGCGTGGTGTGGTGACTTTATTGATTACATCTGTGCTTTTAATTGGTGCGCTGGTGGTGACGCTAGGTTCATACCGCAGTGCTTTTCATCAGATCAAAGTGGCTCAAAATGAGGTCGAAGGTCGCAAAGCCCACTGGCGATCGGAAGGTGGCTTGGAGTGTGGCTTCACTTACATCGCTGAAAATGATCTGACAGCTATTCCCAATGATTTAATGGATTATTGTCAGCAGTCGAAAGTCGTTACGTTGGGATCAGAAGCACTCACGCCAAATATATTGGTGTCGAGTTCTGAGTCTTTATCGCTGAACAAAGAGATTAGTTTTGTAGACGCTTCGGGATTAGGAGTAATGCAAACCAATTCGAGTTTAGAATTTATTTCTGATCACAATATCGATATTAATCCTGATATTGCTCTTACTGCTGTTGATGGTATTAACGAGTGTGTATCGGTTCGATTTTTAGATAGTGTTATCTATAAGCAAAAGGGAGGAGGACGTTTGAAGACCATTACTCCAGAGTCACCTCCTTTTTCTACGTTTGAGTCTTGCCAACAAACCACCAATATTAGCAATGATGCAACCATCGACTCCGTTGGGGCGCTGCCTTCAAACTCTTTTCAATCAGATTTCAAATTCGATCCGGATATCGATACGTTCTCTAATTATTTTGGCGTGCCAAAGACGTCAGAGAACATTGACCAAATTAAGCTTGATTATCATGTTATAGACCTTATTGATCGGACAGTTGTCCCCCCTAAGCATATTGACTTGGTTGATGGTGAATATGAAGGAAATAAGTGTAGCAAAGCCATTAATGATGCCTTTTCAAGTGGGGAGAATAAGGTATGGGTTATAGGTGATTGCGTCGTTTATTCACCTGCGATTAATGTAGTTGAACCTATCCCAGGGGTTATTACGCCTCGCTCTTTAGTGATTCAGGACGGCATCGTTGCGAATGGTAACGCGAGCGTATTTGACGGGGCTTTTTATCATCTAAATGATATGACCGTATTCGATAACACTAACTCTCCCGATACTGATACCGACCTACTGAGTGGTTTGTGGGCTAAAGTTCCAGATACAATTCCTATTACTGATTTAGTACAGAGTAATTCGGTTTATATTGGATTTGCTTCTTTTTTCCCTAAAGGAGGGATGTTCTTTGATTCTGTTGGTGGGTTATCGACAATTCAGGGTTCAATCAATTTGGATTATACCGGTGAATACAACCCTCATAGCACTCCTTTAAAAGCGAAGTGGAAGCGAGGATCATGGAATGATTTCTAAGAACTCAGGTTTTAGCTTGATAGAGGTTCTTATCTCTTTTCTGTTGATTGGCGTTGCCTCACTAGGGCTGGTTAAATTACAGGTCTACGCTGAACAAAAATCGGATTTTGCGCTCCACAGCGTAGAGGCGCTGCATTTTGCTGAAAGGCAGATGGAGTATTATCGAACTCGGGCGTCTAATGCGAGTGGGGCGGTAGGTTTAATTCCTTTTTCAGAACTAAACCAGGCGAGTCATTGTCTCAACACAGCAAGTTCAGATCCTTTATCCGGTTTGTCGGGGTCTGCCTATGCCATGACTTGTGAAGTGACTAATGCAAACGGTGCTCTGTCTAGCGCATTAAAAAGCATTACTGTCACAATTGCATGGCAAGATCGTATGAACCACGCACAAAGTATTTACCTCGAAACTATGCTCTCCAAATACAGTGAGTTTGATTGACCCTCAAGCAAACGTTTACTGCATGCCAAGGCTCATGCTACCCCTTTTACTGATAATTTTCACTCCTCGGACATTGTTTACGTGCTAGTTAAAACTCTGTATATGGAATGGTGTTTTTTATGTTTTTATATTGTTGTGGTTGTATGGTATTTTTGCAAAATATTTCTCCATTTATGGAAAATTAGGTGGAATCTTGTGCTTTTTAACAACGACTTTAATAGAATATGTGCTGTACCAATAGGCCGTGGTCAAAACTTATATTAGGCCTAAACAAAACAACATCACATATGGAGTTACAATGAGTAACCAAGCCGTAAAAAAAGCACCATCGACTGAGAAGATCAGTGGTATGGACCGCTTTCTAAACTTCATTGAACGCGCCGGCAACAAAATTCCAGATCCAGCAATCCTGTTCTTCTGGGCTCTAGTTATTGTATGGGTAGCATCTGCACTTTTATCGAATCTTTCATTCGACTTAATCAACCCTCAAACGGGTGCTGCTCTTGAAGTAAACAACCTACTAACTGGTGAAGCGCTTGCTAGCTTCCTAGCGAATATGGTTACCACGTTCACAGGCTTCGCACCTCTAGGCATCGTACTTGTTGCTATGCTAGGTGTTGGCGTTGCAGACTCTTCAGGCTTCATTACGACTGGCCTTAAGAAGATGCTTAACTTCACGCCAGCTAAGCTACTAACGCCGATGCTAATCTTGGTTGCTATCGTGTCTCACACAGCAGCTGATGCAGGTTACGTTCTAGTAATCCCTCTTGGCGGTATCATCTTCCACGCTGCGGGTCGTCACCCTCTAGCGGGTATTGCAGCAGCGTTTGCTGGTGTATCAGGTGGTTTCTCAGCGAACTTTATCCCTTCAGGTATTGATCCGCTACTAGCTGGTTTCACTCAAACAGCGGCAAACGTTCTTGACCCTGCATATGTGATCAACCCTCTAGCGAACATCTTCTTTACTGGTTTGTCTTCAATTCTAATTGTGGCAATTGGTTGGTACGTTACAGAGAAAATTATCGAGCCTCGTCTTGCTAATACGCCTGTAGATGAAGATGCAGAACAAGCACCTGATCTAGGTACGTTCACAGCCATTGAATCTAAAGCATTCAAATTCGCTGGTTGGGCAATGGTTGCCGGTATTGGTCTGCTTATCGCGGCTCTAATGCCTGAAAACTCAGCACTTCGTTCACCTGAAGGCGAATTAACGGCGTTCTCAGCACCAGTAATGAAGTCTATCGTTCCTCTGATCTTCATCCTGTTTATTATTCCGGGTATCGTCTACGGCCGTGTAGCGGGTACATTCAAGAATAGTAATGATGTTATCAAAGCAATGTCTGAGACGATGGCAACGATGGGCGCATACATTGTAATGTCGTTCTTCTGTGCTCAGTTCCTATCTGCATTCGCTCAATCAAACATCGGTACTATGCTGGCACTTTACGGTGCTGAAGGCTTGAAAGCGATGGACCTTCCAGGTGAAGCAACGGTTGTTGGTATGATTCTACTAACGGCTGCAGTTAACCTTCTTGTTGGTTCAGCTTCAGCTAAGTGGGCACTGATTGGTCCTATCCTAGTTCCAATGCTAATGGTTGTGGGTATCTCTCCTGAGCTATCTCAAGCGGCTTACCGTGTAGGTGACTCAGTGTCTAACATCATCTCTCCACTAATGGTGTTCTTCCCACTGGTTGTTGTTTACTGTCAGCGCTACGTTAAGTCGACAGGTATCGGTACTCTAGCTTCTCTAATGATGCCATTCTCGATTGCGATGTTAATCGGTTGGTCTATCTTCTTGCTAGCTTACTGGGCTCTTGGTATCCCACTAGGTATCCAAGCACCTTACACTTACACAATGTAAGATTGAACTAAGCAAAACTAAGCTTTATTCATTGCTAAGCCCGCACCGAAATGTGCGGGCTTTTTTTCGCTATTTTTTCCGTTTTTTATATCCAAAACTTTCTATATCCAAAACTTTTTATATTCAAAACTTTCTATATCCCAAATAAACGCACTCAGCTTATACTCCGGATTACGGCTAATTGTTGGCCGGTAAATTTAGGAAATCCAAGCCACATGAAAATTCTGCTTTTAGTAGGGTTAATTGTTTTAAATGGTCTGTTTGCCATGTCTGAGATTGCATTGGTAGCAGCAAAAAATAGTCGGCTGAAACGCTTAGCCGAAAAACACCGCTCCGCTCAGGTTGCTCTTGATCTCAAAGAAAACCCAACCCGCTTCCTCTCTACAATCCAAATCGGTATCACGGTAATCGGCCTACTCAGCGGGATTGTGGGTGAGGCGACGCTATCGGCTCCACTAGCCGTTCAACTTGAACTGTGGGGACTAGACCCAACACAAGCGAACATCTTGTCTACTGCGGTTGTGGTGGTAGGTATTACTTATTTCGCTATCGTTGTCGGTGAGTTGGTACCAAAGCGTTTTGCTCAGTCTCAAGCTGAAAACATTGCTGTGTTAGTCGCGCTGCCAATCTTCTGGTTATCTAAAATCGCGACGCCGTTTGTGTTTGCGTTGTCGGCTTCAACGGAAGGTATTCTTAAGTTGATGGGCCGAGGCGGTGAAGAAGATAGCGTTACCGAAGATGATATCCATGCACTTGTGAAAGAGGGCTCAGAATCGGGTGTGATTGAACGCGGCGAACAAGAGATGATTCGTAATATCTTGCAGCTTGATGATCGTCTTGTGAGCTCATTGATGACTCCGCGTCGAGACATCGACTTTCTGGATGTCGACCAACCCGTTGAGCAGATATTAAAGAAACTGCGTTCATCAAAACACAGTGTGTTTCCATTGTGCCAAGATCACCTCAATAAAGTGGTGGGTACAGTGTCAGCCAAAGCCTTGTTGAATCAGGCGGGCAATCTAAGCATTCAAGTGATCATGGGGCTGTCTCGCTCGCCGATCTATGTTCCAGAATCGATGAAAGCTCTGCGTCTACTTGGCTACTTTAAAGAGTCGGGCACCGAGATGGCATTCATTGTCGACGAGTATGGCGATGTTCAAGGTCTTGTGACTCATTACGATATTCTTGAGGCGATTGCTGGCGAGCTATCGAATAATCCGAACGATCTTTGGACCGAGCAAGTGGAAGACGGTTTGTTGGTGGATGGATTGATTCCTATTAGTGAACTGAAAAACCGTTTAGAGCTATCGGATTTTGAGGGCGAAAGCGAGAGCTTCCAAACGCTGAATGGCCTTGTGACATGGTTAATAGGGCGCTTACCGGATGCAGGCGAAGTTGTTCAATACCAGCAGTGGCAGTTTGAAATTATCTCTGTTGAGAACAATCGCATTGTGAGTATCAAAGCGACGCCAATAGCCGATGACATAGAAGACGCTAATAGCTAACAGTTCGACCAACCAGCAATGGTTCATTGTCTGTTGTTGTCTATTACCTCTTTATTGTTCATTATCTCTAAGATTAGGTATGCTTCACCGCATACCTATTTTCGTTTTTATCCTTTGTTTCTGGAGTTCCCTTTGTCAGACCATCAATTCACCCCTCAAGATGAAATCTTCATGCGACGCGCCATCGAGGTGGCTACGCAAGCAGAGAGCGAGGGAGAGGTTCCTGTTGGTGCAGTATTAGTAAAAGATGGGGAGATTATCTCTGAAGGATGGAACCGTTCGATTGGCAGCCACGATGCTACGGCACACGCAGAAATTGAAACCTTGCGTAAAGCCGGTCAAACCTTAGAAAACTATCGGCTACTCGATACCACTTTATACGTTACGCTAGAGCCTTGCCCAATGTGCGCAGGTGCCTTGCTACACAGCCGAGTAAAGCGCATTGTGTTTGGTGCTCCAGACTTAAAAGCAGGCGCTGCAGGTACAGTGTTGAATTTGTTTGAAAGCCAGGCCTCATACCACTATGCCGACGTTGAACATGGTTTGTTAGAGGAAGAGTGCCGTGAGCAATTACAAGCGTTTTTCAAGCGTCGTAGAAAAGAGATAAAAGAGAAGCGAAAGCAAGAACGTCTGTTGGAAGAGCAGCGTTTAGAAGCAGAGATGAAGGCTGGCAATAAGAAATAGCAGCGTACTTTCGGCACTCTCTATCGCAAGAGTGCCAAGCAAACTGACTGAGTAACTACATTTACTCAGCAATCATCTGCATGAAAGCGCGATTGCGCCAAATGATCTTCTTCTTATTATTTGAAAGCATACGCTTACGACGGTTTGCAGCAACGGTCTTATCAAGGCGTTTCGATTTCAGTTTCTTCATCATTTCAATGATTTCCTATTTGTCGTCTGACTTTTTAGTTTGGACTAACGATTTAATTATAGTGTTATTCGTTTGTTTGGCCTGTCGCACGCTTGGCTTAAATAGAAGAGCAGTTCTAGTCTAAAGCCAGCATTGCAGTGCAACAGAGCATAATCTTGATTGTGGTGTGCCGTTATAAGGTTCGATTGTTACTGCAATATGACACTCTAGATCTCATCATCATTTTCTTGCCTGCTTCCCTTATCCCTTAGTGACGAAAGAAGAGTCGAAAAAAGACAATAAAAAAGAGCAATGCTAGATGGCATTGCTCTTTTGGGTTTTACTGTGAAGGCTCAGAACTGCTTACTGTCGACTGAGCTGCGCTGATACTCGATTCAGCACCTGAGGTTTCTAAAGGTGGGATCACCACCAAACCTTCAAGGGTCGCTTCTTGTTCTTTATTGCGCTTATTTACATGGCCAATAATGCTTTGGTAATAACGGCGAATGTTTTCAACGTAGTTTCTCGCTTCATCACCACGCGCATACCCATATCGAGTTTGGCTGTAGTACTTCTTCTGTCTTAACAGAGGTAATCTGTCTTTCACATCGCCCCAAGCATCAGGATCTCCTCCTTGTGCCTTCGTGAGGCGACGCGCGTCCATCATGTGCCCGTAACCGACATTGTATGAAGCAAGTGCAAACCAGATCTTTTCGTGTTGAGTGATTGAATCTGGTACTCGGTTCACGATACGACGCAGGTACTCAACACCGCCTTGTACCGACTGGTTCGGGTCGAGACGGTTGGTTACCCCAACACTCTTCGCGGTGGGCAGTGTCAACATCATCATGCCACGAACACCCGTTGGTGAGCGCGCAACAGGGTTCCAGTGTGATTCTTGGTAGGCCAAAGCGGCAATCAAGCGCCAATCAAATTCTTGAGAGTACCTTTGAAATAGCGGCGACCATTTTGGCAACTTGCTGTCCAGTGCGCGGATAAAGGCACGAGTATCAACGTAGTCAAAAGTGCCGATGTGGCCGATGTATTTCTCTTCTAGTGAAGCCAGTTCACCAGACTGTTTTAGGTTACCGAAGAACTCAATCAGCAAAGCATACAGGCTTTCATCTTCCGATCTATTTAGGTACCAAGAGATAGGTTGGTCTTCTGTCAGCTCAAATGCCAAGGCAACATCTGGGTACAAACGTTGCGCCAGTGATAGCTCGATAGAGTCGGCCACTGTGAATAAACGTTCGCCTGTTGATACTTCTTTTAGCAGGTCATTGATGTCTGCATTGCCAACCGCGTCATAGATGAAGTCATCGTGCGTTTTCTGCAGCAGTTTGAGTGTTGGTTCAAAGTGCGAGTCTTTCACCACAACCAAAGAGGGCGTCAGCGTCTCGCTTGATACCGCAGCTTCTGATTCAGCTTGTGCTTTTACAAACTCAGCCTGACGCTCATTCTCAAAATTGATCAATTGCTCAAGGTTTCTTGGGCGCCATTGGCCCTTTTTGTACACGACCTGTTGGCTTACATAGTAATAAGCAGGCGCGGCGCGGTAAGCGCGTGTCAGTTTGTTATTTTGCGTTAAGCCGGTCGCGATAAGGTCGATCTCGCCTTTCTTCAACGCAGGGAATAAGCCTGACAAACGGTAAGCGGGTTTAACCTCAAGCTTTACACCAAGCTCCTGCGCAAATTCACGAGCTAATTCGTAATCCAAGCCAGCAGGACCATCAGGACCGATGTAATAAGAGAGTTGGTTATTTAGGGTGCCGACACGAAGAACGCCACGATCTCGTATCTGCTCAAGGACACTTTTAGGTTCAGATTCAATCTGGCATCCAGCCAACCCAAATAGGGCGATGGCGAGCAGAAGGAACTTAGACGAAAAGATGAGCGTAAATTTAGGCATCAAAATGAAATCTCGAAAAGTGGAAGCTCCTTTATACCAAACCCCGCAAGGCTGGCAAAGCAGGTTTAATTAAACAGTTGTAAAAGTGGTGATAAATGCAGCAAAAGTACCATTTACGCAGAAAGATAAAAAAAATCACGCAAACGGTTGCTTTTGGTGTTACGTCACAAAAAGAAATGCTTTATAATGCGCTCGCATTGAAGAGGTGGGATCGGCATAGGTTTTTAAACCTTCGGGAATAGCTTCGAAGAAAACAGTTAGGTTTTTCCTTTAACCCACTGAATTTATTCCAATACTACCTTAATCAACTGCATAAGAGACGTAAGCACATGAGAATTTTGCGTGGCTCCCCAGCTCTATCTGAGTTTCGTGTTAACAAGCTTTTAGAGCTTTGTCGTGAATTAAGCTTACCTGTAACAGGTATTTACGCTGAGTTTGCCCACTTTGCTGATCTAACGGCAGACCTAGATGAGTCTGAAGTTGAGAAGCTAGAAAAGCTACTGACTTACGGTCCAACGATTGAAGAGCATGAACCTGAAGGTTTACTGCTGCTTGCAACGCCACGCCCAGGCACTATCTCGCCTTGGTCTTCAAAATCAACAGATATCGCACACAACTGCGGACTGGCTAAAGTGTCACGTCTAGAGCGCGGTACTGCTTTCTACATTGAAACCTCTGCTGAACTTTCTGAACTTCAACTTGTTGAGCTGAAAGCAATCCTGCACGACCGTATGATGGAAGTGGTTTTCACTGACTTCGAATCAGCGGCGGCACTATTTACCGTTGCTGAGCCTGCTCCTTATGCGGAAGTTGACCTACTAACTGGTGGACGTAAAGCGCTTGAAAAAGCAAACGTTACTCTAGGTCTTGCACTTGCAGAAGATGAGATTGATTACCTTCTTGAAAGCTTCACTGAGAAGCTAGGTCGTAACCCGACGGACATCGAGCTAATGATGTTTGCACAAGCGAACTCAGAGCACTGTCGTCATAAGATCTTTAACGCTGATTGGACTATCGATGGCGTTAAGCAAGAAAAATCATTGTTCAAGATGATTAAGAACACCTTTGAAACGACACCAGAACATGTTCTGTCTGCTTATAAAGATAACGCAGCGGTAATGACAGGTTCTGAAGTTGGTCGTTTCTTCCCAGATCCAGAAACTCGCCAGTACAGCTACCACCAAGAAAAAACACACATCTTGATGAAAGTTGAAACGCACAACCACCCAACGGCAATCTCACCGTGGCCAGGCGCATCGACAGGTTCAGGCGGTGAAATCCGTGATGAAGGCGCAACCGGTATTGGTGGTAAGCCAAAAGCGGGTCTTGTTGCTTTCTCTGTATCTAACCTTAAGATCCCGAACTTCGTTCAACCTTGGGAAACTGACTTTGGTAAGCCAAGCCGTATCGTTACTGCTCTGGATATCATGCTTGAAGGTCCTCTTGGTGGCGCGGCATTCAACAACGAATTTGGTCGTCCAAACCTACTTGGCTACTTCCGTACTTACGAAGAGAAAGTAAACTCTCACGCAGGTGAAGAAGTGCGTGGTTACCACAAACCAATCATGCTAGCTGGTGGTCTTGGCAACATCCGTGATGAGCACGTTCAGAAGAAAGAGATCCCGGTAGGTGCAAGCCTAATCGTTCTAGGTGGTCCTGCGATGAACATCGGCCTTGGCGGCGGTGCGGCATCTTCAATGGATTCTGGTTCTTCTTCTGAAGATCTTGATTTCGCTTCTGTACAACGTGAAAACCCAGAGATGGAGCGTCGTTGTCAGGAAGTTATCGACCGTTGTTGGCAGCTTGGTGATGCGAACCCAATCGCATTTATCCACGATGTGGGCGCGGGCGGTATCTCGAATGCTCTTCCTGAGCTAGTCGACGATGGCGAGCGTGGCGGTATCTTTAATCTACGTGACGTGCCAAACGATGAGCCGGGCATGAGCCCACTTGAGATCTGGTGTAACGAATCTCAAGAGCGTTACGTAATGGCGGTTGCTGATAAAGACTTAGCGACATTTGAAGCGATTTGTAAGCGTGAACGCGCTCCATTCGCGATTGTTGGTAAAGCAACTGAAGAGCGTGATCTTAAATTAGAAGATTCTCACTTCGACAACACGCCAATCGATATGCCAATGGACATCCTATTAGGTAAAACACCTAAGATGCACCGTGACGCGAAAACGCTAAAAGCTAACAACCCTGCGATTGACCGTTCTGGCATCGAGATGAACGAAGCGGTTGACCGTGTTCTTCGCTTGCCAACAGTCGCTGAGAAAACATTCCTTATCACCATCGGTGACCGCTCGGTAACAGGCCTTGTAGCTCGTGACCAAATGGTTGGTCCATGGCAGGTTCCTGTTGCTAACTGCGCAGTAACAGCGGCAAGCTACGACTCTTACCACGGTGAGGCTATGTCTCTTGGTGAGCGTACGCCAGTGGCACTTCTAGACTTCGGCGCATCGGCTCGTCTAGCGGTTGGTGAAGCAATTACTAACATCGCAGCGACCAACATCGGCGATATCAAACACATTAAACTGTCGGCTAACTGGATGTCTCCAGCAGGTCACCCAGGTGAAGATGCAGGTCTTTACGAAGCGGTTAAAGCGGTTGGTGAAGAACTATGTCCAGCTCTGGGTCTAACTATCCCAGTGGGTAAAGACTCAATGTCGATGAAGACTAAGTGGGAAGAGAATGGCGAGCAGAAAGAAGTAACGTCTCCGCTATCTCTTGTTATCACTGCGTTTGCACGTGTTGAAGATGTTCGTAAGACGATTACTCCTCAGCTTCGCACTGACAAAGGTAATACAAGCCTAGTTCTTATCGACCTAGGTAACGGCAAAAACCGTATGGGTGCAACAGCACTTGCACAGGTTTACAAGCAGCTTGGTGACAAGCCAGCAGACGTAGACAACGCAGCGCAACTAAAAGGTTTCTACGAAGGCGTTCAAGCACTTGTAGCGAACGACCAAGTTGTCGCTTACCACGATAAAGGCGATGGTGGTCTATTCGTAACGCTAGCAGAAATGGCATTCGCAGGTCACTGTGGTGTTAATGCAAACATTGAAGCGTTAGGTGAAGACACGCTAGCAGCACTGTTCAACGAAGAGCTAGGTGCAGTAATCCAAGTCCGTAACGACGACCTAGACGCAGTACTTTCTACTCTTGCAGCTAACGGTCTAGAAGCATGTTCTCATGTGATTGGCAGCGTTGTTGGTGAAGGGGAAGCATCAGATGAACTAGTGATTAAATCTGGCGAGTCTGTAGTGATTGAACGTAACCGTACTGAACTACGTACTATCTGGGCTGAGACAACGCACAAGATGCAAGGTCTGCGTGATAACCCAGTATGTGCTGACCAAGAACACGAAGCGAAGAAAGACAACTCGGACCCAGGTCTGAACGTGACACTGAGCTTTGACGTAAACGAAGACATCGCAGCACCGTTCATCAACACAGGTGCTAAGCCTAAGATGGCGATTCTACGTGAGCAGGGTGTTAACTCTCACGTTGAAATGGCAGCAGCATTCGACCGTGCAGGCTTCGAAGCAACTGATATTCACATGAGCGACATCCTAACAGGTCAAGCGGTACTAGAAGAATACAACGGCCTTGTGGCATGTGGTGGCTTCTCTTACGGTGATGTACTAGGTGCTGGTGAAGGTTGGGCGAAGTCGGTTTTGTTTAATGACTCTACTCGTGACCAGTTTGAAAACTTCTTCAAGCGTGAAGATACCTTCTCTCTAGGTGTGTGTAACGGTTGTCAGATGCTGTCGAATCTACGTGAACTTATCCCAGGTGCGGAGTATTGGCCACGTTTCGTTCGCAACGAATCTGAGCGCTTTGAAGCACGTTTCAGCCTAGTAGAAGTTCAGAAGTCAGATTCTGTATTCTTCAACGGCATGGAAGGTTCTCGTATGCCAATCGCTGTTTCTCACGGTGAAGGCCGCGTAGAAGTACGTGATAACGACCACCTAAACGCGATTGAAAACTCAGGTACGGTTGCTCTACGTTACGTTGATAACAACGGTAACCAAACGCAGCAATACCCGAATAACCCGAATGGTTCGCCAAACGCTATCACAGGTTTAACAACGACTGACGGCCGCGTGACAATTATGATGCCTCACCCAGAGCGTGTATTCCGTACGGTTGCAAACTCTTGGTCTCCGGAAGGTTGGGGCGAGAATGGCGCTTGGATGCGTATGTTCCAAAACGCACGTAAGAACGTGGGTTAATTGAAAACGATTTAAACAGTGTTATCGGGACAATAACCACAAGCGCAGATCGAAAGGTCTGCGCTTTTTTTGGTGGTGAGTGTGGTGTAGGGATCACCGTATAGTGGATGTGTGTATAACAAACTTTTGGACAAAAGCTTGCTAGAGTTATTGTACTAGTCGATAGTAATACACATTGGATTTTGTAGGGGTAGTGAAGGAATCTAACGAATGCCCTCACTCCATTGACCATCACATGTGTTACCCGCAGTGGTTTAACCTTTTAATTTGTAGCCAAATTAACTATTTCACTACACCACGTCACAGACTATTGTAATATTTACATCACACCGCCAAAAAGAAAGTAACACGATGATTTAAAAAGAAAATCAAACAAGACTCCATAATGATACCCTTCCTTATACCCTGTAATTACTAAGATGCATAATATACAGGGGAATAGCATATTAAATACCACTATTTTAGGAAGCTACACTCTAAAACTATTTATGGTTACTTTTGAAGGCAGAGAACTCCAAACAACTGGTGGAATGTGACCGTAACAATTTACTCGCTAAGTCGCAATGGGGCACATTGCGAGATAGAAAATGTTGTTGGTTCACTCTAAATTAGTGGCCAAATTCACTTAGCCACAACAACTTGCTTAATTATACATATATCCACTATCAGTAGACCTAAAATACCAACTTCGATTGGCTTAGGTAATGAAGGTAGTGACTTGGTTTAGGTGGCCAAGTCAGCTATCTTTCATATTGACGGACAATTTAACGCTGACATTTTGTGAGCCCCCGAAAAATAAGAGAGCAGATATATGCAAAGTAATTTCCTCAGTCACTTCATGTCCTTATTATCTATTACTAGCGATTACATCTACTTTAAGGATATGAATTATAGGTTCATATTGTGCAGTCAGAACTTTGCAGAGCTTGTCGGGAAAAACTCATGGAGGGAACTTCACGATAAAGATGACTTTGATCTGTTTCCTCATGAACATGCATTAATGTATCGTAAGGAAGATGAGAAAATAATCGAAGGTCGAATACAGAAAACAACCTCAATCGAACCTTATACAGATAATGAGGGAAATGAGGGCTGGGTATCTACCTGTAAATGGCCTCTTTACAAAGATGGAGGAAGTGAGTTGATAGGAATGTTCGGTATTAGTCGTGATATTACTGAGCAAGTAAAGCTTCAAAAACTTCTTGACCTTAAGGAAAAAGAATTAGTTGAGGCAAATATAAAATTAAAGGAGCTTAGCGAGATTGATCCTTTGACAGGGCTATATAATCGTCGTATTTATTCAGCATATTTAAAAAAAATTTCAGCCTTAGCAATGCGATCTGGTGAGCCCTTGTCACTTCTGATTATAGATATTGATAATTTCAAAAACTACAATGATAATTATGGTCATGCTGCGGGGGATACAACGCTAAAGATAATTTCTAGCCAATTAAGAAAAAATGTGTATAGAGATTCTGATCTACTAGTAAGGTATGGTGGAGAAGAGTTTGTGGCTGTATTGCCCAATACTAACCTCCGTGATGCAAAATATGTCGCAGAAAGAATAAGAAAAAATATACAAGCTGAAGCAATGACTCATGAATACTCTACCGATGCAGGTGTTGTCACGGTAAGTATTGGCATTTCTACTATCAAAGGAAAAGTTATTGATACCGATAACTTGTTTTTACAAGCTGACAATTCCCTTTATAAGGCTAAAACATCGGGAAGGAATAGGTGTGAAGCCTTTTGTTGTGGCTAAGTAATGTTGGCCACTAATTTATAGTTCCTAGGGCGCTTTGGGGCGAAAGCGATTTAGCTAATTACTATCACGTTAGGCTAAATAATCTCTTTAACTGATAGTGTAGTGGATTAGCAAATTTGGTTAGATAGTTAGAGTTCTAGGCATGAAAAAAAGTAAGTCAAATGATGCTTTAGTGAAGAGTTTGTTCAATCGGTCGAAACACACAATGGGGCAAATAATGATTCCCAGAACATACAAAAAAGCCGCTGGATTGAACCCCAGCGGCTTATTATTTTCTAGCATCTAGCATCTAGCATCTAGTGCTTAGATTAGTTGTTGCTGTGCAGCTCGCTGTTTAGCTCAACCGCAGACTTGTTCGCTAGGCACTCGATTTGGCCTGTGATTGAGTTGCGACGGAACAGAAGATCAGACACGCCAGCAAGATCGCGAGCTTTAATGATTTCTACTTCATTGCCTTCTTTATCTAGCATGCGAACCTTAGTACCCGCAGTCACGTAAAGACCAGACTCAACTGTACAACGGTCACCCATAGGGAAGCCAAGACCCGCGTTTGCGCCTAGTAGGCAGTTTTCGCCGATAGAGATAACCATCGTACCGCCACCAGACAGAGTACCCATGATAGAAGCGCCGCCGCCGATGTCTGAACCGTTACCTACAACAACACCCGCAGAGATACGACCTTCAACCATGCTCACGCCAGTTGTACCAGCATTGAAGTTGATGAAACCTTCGTGCATTACTGTTGTGCCTTCGCCTACGTGTGCGCCAAGACGAACACGAGAAGTGTCAGCAATACGAATACCTGTTGGTACTACGTAGTCCACCATTTTAGGGAACTTGTCTACGCAATCTACAGACAGAGCACGACCTGCAAGGCGAGCTTCGATTTGACGCTCAGCCAGCTCAGGTAGGTCGATAGGGCCTTCGTTTGTCCATGCGATGTTGTGCAGTAGACCGAAGATGCCGTCCAGTACCGTACCGTGTGGTTGTACTAGGCGGTTAGAGATAAGTTGTAGCTTTAGGAAGCCTTCAGCAACTGATGCTGGCTTCTCGTCAGTAGCAAGAACAACAAGAACAAGTGGCTGTTCAGACGCTGCCGCTTTTTCTGCGAAAGATGCGTTAGCTGCATCATCGTTTGCTGCGAATGCTTTCGCCAGTTCTGCGCTTTGTGCAGCAGAGATTTCGATAGCTTGGTTGCCTTCAGCGTAACCTGACACTTCAGCTACAGCTGCTACAAGAGCGTCGCTTGGGTTTAGAAGCGGGTTAGGGAAGAACGCTTCAATGATTTTATTGTCGCGATTTTTGGTTGCCGTACCGAAGGCTAGTGAAAAATAAGCCATGTTGAATCTCCATGTGTTGAGTCTTGATTTTGCTATTCCAAAACAACGGCTCGAATAACAAGCGCTGCCGTTAGCAAAGTTAATTTAATTGCGTTCATCATAAAGAGAGCGCCCTCGTTATGAAAGGGCGTATCGGGATAAAGTCTGTAAAATGATATTGCTTGTCTTTTGAGAGATAGTTTTCTGCAATGAGAAAACACTGCAGATCAACACAAATTGATTGGTGCGTTAATCAACATTCTCCTGTGAATCCCCTCTTTAGATAAACAGTGCCTTATAAGCTTGCTCAATCCCTTCAATCAACATCTGCATACCGATTACCGCGAGTATCAACCCCATCATTCGAGTAATCACGTTCAGTGCGCTTGGTCCAACGGCTTTAACGAAGCGCTCGCCAAATACGACAGCAGAATGTATTTAATCTTAGATACAAATAATTATTAGAAATAGATAGTAGAGCAAGTGTGAATAAAAAACAGCCAGCATAAGGCTGGCTGTTTGGTTTTAGTGATAGGTGTATAGTTTTAGTCGTCCGTTATTGCTTGATTCTCAACTAACAGACTCTACATAACAGGCAGATTGTGGGACTCACTTTGTCGTTATGCGTGTTGAGATTCACTCACTGCCACAGCCAATGCAACCGTCGCTCCGACCATTGGGTTGTTGCCCATGCCGATGAAGCCCATCATCGCCACGTGAGCCGGAACAGAAGAGCTACCAGCGAACTGAGCGTCAGCGTGCATTCTGCCCATGGTATCTGTCATGCCGTAAGACGCAGGGCCTGCTGCCACGTTATCTGGGTGCAATGTTCGACCTGTACCGCCGCCTGAAGCTACTGAGAAGTATGGCAAACCTTGGCGAGTACGTTCTGCTTTGTAGATACCCCCTACTGGGTGTTGGAAGCGAGTAGGGTTGGTTGAGTTACCCGTAATACTGACATCCACTTCTTCTCTGTGCATGATAGCCACACCTTCACGTACATCATCAGCGCCGTAACACAAGATGTCGCCGCGAGGGCCTTGTGAGAAACGGCGACGTTCAGTTTCAACAAGTTCACCTGTTTGGTAATCGTATTGAGTGCGTACGTAAGTGAAGCCGTTGATGCGCGAGATAAGATAAGCCGCATCTTTACCTAGGCCATTTAAGATCACTTTCAATGGGTTTTTGCGTGATTTGTTGACGTTTAGCGCAATTTTAATCGCACCTTCTGCTGCAGCAAAAGACTCGTGACCCGCAAGGAAGGCGAAGCAGTGGCTCTCTTCATTGAGAAGACGAGCGGCTAGCGCGCCATGGCCGATCCCGACTTGGCGTTGTTCAGCAACACTGCCGGGTTTGGTGAATGCTTGGAGGCCTTCACCAATAATATTAGCGGCTTGTTCTGCGCTGGTGGCTTTACGAAATAGCGCCAGTGCTGAGCCAAGGATATAGGCATCGGCAGCGCTTTCAAAAGCGATAGGTTGGGTATCCATCACTAGCGCTTTTGGATCAACGTTGTGGGCTTTACAGTATTGGTCAGCTTGCTCTAAAGAGTCGAAGTTCATTTCTGCCAATACGCGAGTTACTGATTCATTAAATTGAGTGTTCATCATATCTTTCCTCTAAATTGGCAAAATTACTGTTGGCGTGGGTTAATGGTGGCAACGGCTTCATCGAAGCGGCCATAGGTCCCTGTCGCAAGGTCGGCCGCTTCATTCGCTGGCACGCCTTGGTTAATCGCCTTCATCATTTTTCCGAGGTTGAGATATTCGTAGCCAATCACTTCGCTGTGATCATCAAGTGCAAGTTTGGTTACGTAACCTTCTGCAAGCTCTAGGTAACGTACGCCTTTTGCAGCGGTTGAGTAACTGGTACCCACTTGGCTGCGCTGTGTTTGACCTAAGTCTTCTAGTGCTGCGCCGATCTCTAGGCCACCTTCAGAGAAAGCCGACTGAGTTCGACCGTAAACAAACTGCAGGAAGATTTCGCGCATCGCGACGTTAATCGCGTCACATACCAAGTCAGTATTCAGCGCTTCTAGAATGGTTTTTCCGGTGAGGATTTCCGCAGCCATCGCGGCTGATTGAGTCATGCCTGAACAGCCAATCGTTTCGATTAGTGCTTCTTCGATGATGCCGTTTTTTACGTTCAGCGTTAGTTTTGCTGCACCTTGTTGTGGTGCACAAGTGCCGACGCCATGGCTTAAGCCAGAAATAGCGATAACGTCTTTTGGACTAACCATAGCGCCTTCAACTGGAATTGGCGCTGAAGTGTGCAGATCACCCCTTTGAATAGGGCACATTGATTGAATTTCTGAAGAATAGTGCATAATGTTTTCTCACAGTTAGAGTCATTGAAGACCTAGGGTGTTGAGAAAACAGGACGTGTTGGAAGAGGTGCGGCTAATTCACTACAGATCTTGAGTATCGATAATCCAAAGGTGTCATGAAGCTCGGTCTTAAGAGACTAAGTCCATTTCAAAATGGAGGAATAGCGATACATCCAACAGTATTACCTGTTTTCGATTCTGTAGGAGTCATTAGCACTGTTCGAAAGAACGGGCGGTTGAAGCAAAAGCTTAGGTGGAACCCCATCACCTGATGGCTATAGATTAGATCTTCCTCACACTTTCATGCAAGCGAATGTTTAGAGCGATTTCGACTATAAACAAGCTTCATTATATTTCGATAAGTATAAAAAAACGCCAATAACGAACTCTAATTCGAGGCGTCATTGACGTTTTTTAGAAAGCGATCAGCTAGTTATGCTGCATCTTCTTCTGCGTCTTCAACAGCTTCAAGCTTCTTAGCTTTTTTCGGAGCTGGTTTACGCTTAGCACCTAATGCGTAAAGAACTTCTTCTTTGTTCTTCGCTAGGTACATTGCAAGTTCTTCTTGCTTGCCTTCATCTTCAACTAAATCGCTTTTGCCTAACAGTTCAAAAAGCTCATCAGCCATATCCAGCATTTTGTCGTATGCGTCAGCTTCGGCTTTAGAGGTAAAAGTCATTTTCTCTTCTCCGTTGCGTTCCACCACGTACTTGACGATAACAGCCATGGTTAATCCTCTAAGTTTGATAAATTTTACTGGCTTTTTATACAGTTTCTGATGTTAAAAGTCCAGTTGGAGCCCCAACTATGCGGCCTCAATCTTGATGTGTAGCCCAGTCTTCACAATAACTCATGAAAGATTTCAGCAGCGGGCTCTGGTATTTGTCTTTATGTACCAGCATCCAGAAACGTCGTTTCATGTCCAGTGGCACATCGAGCGCTTTCACCCGGCCTGAATCAATCGCTCGTTGCGCCGCCAATCGTGATAAACACGCGAATCCAAGATTGGCAGAAACAGAGTTGATGATTGCTTCTGTGGTGTTGAGCTCAAAAGATTCATACCAGTGTTCGATACGTGGTGCGACGGCACGAAGGAAAAACTCGCGAGTCCCTGAGCCTGATTCACGTAGAATCCAATGGCTGCCTTCTAAATCGCTTAAAGTTACTTTTTCTTTTGAAACGAGAGGATGTTGATTACTAACAATAATACACATTTCATCGCTGCTAAACTGACTCGAAATGAGTTCAGGGTGTAATGTTTTTCCTTCAATTAGCGCGATATCAAGTTCATAATCCACCAACTTTTGACAGATCAGTGCACTGTTTGAAATGAACAAGCTTTGATCCTGGTGCTGAGTTCGTTCACGAAAACCTGACAAAATAAACGGTGCGACCTGATTACCAATCGTGTCACTCGCGCCGACCTTTAAATTGCCACTTAAAGGCTGGTCGTCACGGAACAAAACATCAATACCCGCAGCTCGGTGAAGTATTTCATCAGCCAAAGGAAGTAACTTATGTCCCTCTTGGTTGAGAATTAATCGGTTGTTGACCCGGTCAAATAGAGAGTGGCCGAGTTGTTTCTCCATTTCGCCTAGTGCCATGCTGACCGCAGCTTTAGACAGAAACAGAGCCTCAGAGGCAGCAGTCAATGTCGAGTGCTGAGTAATAGTGACGAACACTTTGAGCTGTTTTATTGAAATATTAGCCATCAGATTCCTAGTTTTACTCTGCTGGTGAAAATGGATTCTGTTCAGTATTGATGAACACTTGTTATATATAATTGGATATTGTTTAACGAAGCGCAAGCGTATTATGGCTTCAACAAGCTGATGAGTTCACAAGTTTAGTGAATTAGGTTTAAGAGAGGCTGACATGATTCAACGTATTAAATATAGATTAACAGGAGCTCCAACACCCATGGCAGGGTTAGCACTCGCAATTGCAAGCTTAGGCTGGTGTTGGGATGGTGTTCTAGTCGCACAAGGTATCTTACACACACCGGGTTTGGTGCAGTGGATCAGTGCTGGCATTGCGGCGGTATTACTTCTTGTTTTAGCTGTGAAATTTTTGATTCATGGTCACCTATTGCGTGAAGATCTTGCTCACCCTGTTGTCGGCAGTGTGGTACCAACATTTGCAATGGGGTGCATGGTGGTGTCAGCGTCTTTGGCGCCAATCTCTCAATTCTTACAAGAAGCTATGTGGTTGGCTTCTGTGGCTTTGCATGTTGTGTTTCTAACGAGCTTTTTGTACCACAGAGCTAAAAACTTTGAGATTCACCACATGGTGCCAAGCTGGTTTGTGCCACCGATCGGTATTATCGTCGCTGACGTCTCTTTCTCAGGTAATCCAGTTTTAGAGCCAGTAGCTAACGCGACTTTGGTATTCGGCTTATTGGTTTACGCAGTAATGCTACCAATCATGGTTTACCGTTTGATCTTCTCTCACGAAGTGCCAGATGCTGCAAAACCAACGATTGCGATTATGGCAGCACCGGCAAGCCTATCTTTGGCGGGTTACTTAACCGTTACTGCTAACCCTTCACCTGTGATCATTGGTTTACTATTTGGTATTGCAGTGTTGATGACGTTCATTATCTATATGGCGTTTTTCAAACTACTTCGTCTTCCATTTAGCCCTGGTTATGCAGCGTTTACCTTCCCAATCGTGATTGGTGCAACAGCCTTGTTCAAACTGGCTGCGTGGATGCAAGCACAAGGTATTGAAGCGCATTACATCAATCAAGTGTTTGGCCTAGCGTATCTAGAATTGATTGTGGCAACGTTTGTAGTGGGTTATGTGGCGGTTCGTTATTACATGAATTACAAACCTCACCGTGTTCTAAGCGCGGTAGGCAGTAGATTGTAAGAAGCAATAGTTCAAAAGATAAACGGAGCTTAAGTTTTCAGTATTTCATAAGCTTATATTCCTAATCCAAACTCAGCACTTATGCTAATCTGGCTTTATATTGTGGCAAGATTAGCGTGAGTGCACTTTGTTTACTGTTTACCATTCCAATAAAGTTGATACTTTAAAAATCCTCCTCGTTCACTTAATTAAAAGTGACCCTTTAGCCAATCCTTTCGAAAAAGAGCAGATCTTGGTTCAGAGCCCAGGCATGTCTCAATGGCTTAAGATGGAACTCGCCAAAGAGTTTGGTGTAGCAGCAAATATCGATTTTCCTCTTCCAGCAACTTTCATTTGGGATATGTTCACCCAAGTGCTTCCTGACGTACCGAAACGCAGTGCTTTTAATAAAGAAGCGATGACGTGGAAGTTGATGAGTTTGCTACCCGCTAAGCTTGACCACCCTGATTTCTTACCGCTGCAACGCTATCTTGAAAACGACGAAGATGATTCGAAGCTGTATCAATTGGCAGAGAAAATTGCCGATATCTTCGATGGATACTTAGTGTATCGACCGGAGTGGATGGCGATGTGGGAAGCGGGAGAGCCCGTTGCTGAATTGGTCGATGATGAAGGGCAGCAAGAGCACCCTTGGCAGCCAATTTTGTGGAAGGCACTCTACGAGCAAACGCTCTCTCAAGGCCAATCGAAATATCACCGTGGTAACTTGTATCACGACTTCATTGAAGCGTTAGCTAATCAACAAGGCCAGTTACAACACCTGCCGAAACGTCTGTTTGTGTTTGGTATTTCGTCACTGCCTCCTCGTTATATGGACGCATTGAAAGCGCTTGGCGAGCAGATTGATGTCCACCTGATGTTTACCAACCCTTGCCAACATTACTGGGGCGATATTCGTGACCGTAAATACTTGGCGAGAGTGGAAGCGCAGCGTCGTAAGCAGTTTGCTTTGGTTGATGGTTTACCTCAGCTAGAAGGCGAAGTCTCACCATTAAAAGATGGCATTGAAGCCAATATTGAAGACGAACTGCATACCAGCCAAGCGGTCGGTAATAGCTTACTGGCGTCTATGGGTAAACTGGGCAGAGATAACCTGTTCTTGCTGTCTCAATCAGACAGCGAAGAGCATGAGTTCTTTATTGATGTCGAGAGAGACAGCCTGCTGCATCAACTGCAAGCCGATATTCTTGAGTTAGAAGAGCACCAAGACGATCACATCTTAGACTCCAGCAACCACAAACAAGTGGTTGAGCTGGGCGATCGTTCGTTGACGGTACACGCTTGTCACAGCCCAATGCGCGAGGTGGAGGTTCTCCATGACCAGTTGTTAGCGATGTTTGATGCTGATCCAAGCTTAAAACCACGCGATATCATTGTGATGGTGGCAGACATCAATGCTTACAGCCCTGCTATTCAGGCGGTATTTGGTAATGCTCCGGGTGAGCGTTATATCCCTTACTCGATCTCTGATAGAACTGCAGACCAAGAAAGCCCAATTCTGACCGCTTTCATGCAATTGGTCGCGCTACCGAACACGCGCTGTTTAGCCTCTGAGTTGCTAGAGCTGTTAGAAATTCCTGCGATGATGGCACGCTTTGGTATTGACGAGTTTCAATTCGAGCAAGCCAAGCAATGGGTTGAAGAGGCGGGCATTCGTTGGGGGGTTGATGCTTCAACTGCAACAGAATTTGATCTACCTGCGACTGAGCAAAATACCTGGCTATTTGGTATTCAGCGTATGTTACTGGGCTATGCGATGTCAGACTCTGCGGGCTTGTTTGAAACTGAACATTCTCCGATTGCGGCTTATAACGAAGTTCAGGGTATTAACGCCGAACTTGCGGGTAAGTTAGCGCACTTTATTGACCGTATTGCCCATTACCGTCAACGCCTTGCTGAGACGCAATCCATCGATATGTGGCGTGAAACCTTGCTGCAAATGATTGATGATTTCTTCGCCGTTGAGCTAGAAGGCGAGGTGGTGATTAAGTCGATTCGTGATGCACTTTCTCAACTGAATGAACAGCTTGATGATGCCTTGTACGAACAAGAGCTATCGCCAAGCATCATTTATCAGTACTTAAACAATAAACTGTCGGGCGCGCGTATCAGTCAGCGTTTCTTAGCGGGGCAAGTGAACTTTTGTACCCTGATGCCGATGCGTTCTATCCCGTTCAAAACTGTTTGTCTATTAGGCATGAATGACGGTGTTTACCCACGCTCAATGCCGCCGGAAGGTTTTGATTTGATGAACGGACGCACTCGTCCGGGAGATCGTTCTCGTCGTGATGATGACCGTTACCTATTCTTAGAAGCGATGTTGTCGGCGCAAGAGTGTTTATACATCAGTTATGTTGGGCGTTCGATTCAAGATAATACCGAGCGAGTGCCGTCGGTGTTGGTATCTGAATTGATTGAGTATTGTCAGCAAAACTACTGCCTTAGTGAAGACCAAGCACTACCAAGTGATGATTCAGGCATCAAGTTGACTCAAGCGATCAGCTTTGAGCACACCATGACACCATTTAGCCCTGCAGCCTTTACCCAAGGTGATGCAAGCCATGTGCTGAGTTACGCCAAAGAATGGCTTCCTGCGGCTAACCGTTCTGGTGAACGCAGTGGTGAATTCAATCGTGCATTGGATGACTATTTGTTGGGGGCAACGTACCCGTTGGAATTGGACCTGGTTGAGTTACAGCGTTTTTGGCGTTTGCCAGTGCAGTACTTCTTTAATCGCCGTCTCAAAGTGGTGTTTGAACCGCCACTTCCTGTAATGGAAGACGATGAGCCATTCGTACTCAATGGACTAGAGAGCTTCCAGCTTAAAGATGCGCTGCTGCAAGTGTTGCTGGACCACCCAGAAGGTGCAGACGAAGCGGTGCGACTGTTTGTCTCTGAGCAAAAAGCCCAAGGTCGATTACCGGTCGGCGCCTTTGGTGACATCGAATTTGAAACCAATCGTGTTCAAGCGGAAGACTTAGACAAAGAGATTAGATTTGTGAGCGGATCACCGCAGCAAGATCTCGAAGTGAATATCGAGTTTGACGTGTTAGGCGAAGGCAAGCCTGTTCGCTTGATGGGGTGGTTAACTCAAAACTATCAATCAGGTCTAGTGCGTTTCCGTAGCGGCAAAATACGCTCTCAAGATTACTTGGCTGCGTGGATTGATCATCTATCCTGCGCTGTTATGGGACACGGAAAAACGACCCATATTATTGGCTATGACAGAAAAGAGGGCGTGGTTCACCAAACGCTACAACCTATCGGCGATGCGCAGCAAGCGAAGAGTATATTAGCTGAGTTAGTACGACTGTTTTATCAAGGTATGACTGCACCATTGCCATACTTCCCGAAAACGGCATTAGCTGGTGTTGAAGCGGGCTTTAGCCGTGGTAAGTGGGTCGATGATGAAGAAAAGTCACTCAAGAAAATGGCCGATACCTTTAATGACAGCTTCGCCTTCACGGGCGAGGGTAGAGATACCTACATCTCACGAATCTGGTCTAAATGGGACGATGAATTGGCTACTGAGTCGCGTATGTATTCAACGCTTGTGCTACAGGCGGCAAGGTTGGCTACTGCCGATCTGGAAGATCAGGAGTAGGTGGCTGTGATCGACAAGATCAATAGCGAGTGCGCTGAATTAATGAAAGACAAAAGAGAGTCGCTGGTAAGCGTTTGGTACGCTTGCTTTCAAGATGAAGGGAATCAAGGTGAATAGAAGCAAGGTACAGGAAATAAAGTGGCCGCCAGTAAATCATTATTAGTGTAGGGCGTTCGCTGTACGGCCACAGGTCAGAGGGACCATTATTCTGTGGTTCAAAGTAACGCCGTAAAGTACAAAACTCGTACGTGCTCCTGAACTCGTGGGCGCATAGTAGCGAGGCGATCCGAATTGATCCGTGAGAGAGATCGCACTAACTATTAACAAATTAGCGTAGGACGTAAATTGAATGACGTTTTCCACGCTAGGTCACATTTGTAACAACACATTTATCAGAAGGCAGTAAGGCATGACGACCACAAGCAGTGTTCAGGTAATCGCTCCACAGACACTCGATACCATGACGTTTCCACTTCATGGCGCGCGTTTAATTGAAGCATCAGCGGGTACAGGTAAAACATTTACCATCGCTGGCTTGTACTTACGCCTACTGCTCGGACACGGCACGGCAGCACCAACAGGAGAGCTTACAGAAGCTACCCGACATCATGAGCCACTTACCGTAGATCAAATTCTGGTGGTGACTTTTACCGAAGCGGCAACCGCAGAGCTGCGAGATCGTATCCGTGCACGAATCCATGATGCACGCATTGCGTTTGCTCGCGGGCAAAGTGATGACCCAGTGATTGCGCCTCTGTTGCAAGAGATCGAAGACCACGCAGGCGCTGCGAAAGCACTGCTCAATGCCGAAAGGCAAATGGATGAAGCGGCGGTCTACACCATTCACGGCTTCTGTCAGCGAATGTTGACTCAAAATGCTTTTGAGTCTGGAAGCCGCTTTGATAACGAATTTGTGACCGATGAAAGCCACCTAAAAGCACAAGTAGTTGCTGACTATTGGCGTAAACAGTTTTACCCGCTGCCCATTCAATTGGCTGGTGAGGTTCGTAATATCTGGGGTTCACCGGCTGCGTTATTAGCAGACGTAAATCGTTATCTGACAGGATCTCCGCTGAAATTGACGGTAGATGCGATGTCGGGCGACCTGCAAACTCTGCACAACCAAAACCTAGATAAAGTGAAGCAACTTAAAGCGCTATGGTGTGAATCCGAAGCGGACTTTTTGGCTTTGATCTCTGCTTCGGATGTGAACAAACGTAGCTACACCAAGAAGTCTCTGCCGACATGGTTAGAAGCTGTGACAGCATGGGCGCAGAGCGACACTCATGATTACCAGTTTCCAGATAAACTAGAGAAGTTCTCACAAGCAACGTTAATTGAAAAAACACCAAAAGGCGTCGCACCTCAGCATGCCGTTTTCGAAGCGATTGAAGATTTCTTAAATCACCCAGCCGACTTGAAAGCTCCATTGCTGGCACATGCGATTACCCATTGTCGAACTATGCTAGCAAAGGCGAAACAGCAAAAGCAGTGGTTATCATTTGATGATTTGTTGACTCAGTTATCTGCGTCGATTGATGTCGATGAGCAGTCCTTGCTGGTGGAAAGAATTCGCACGCTCTACCCGGTGGCGATGATCGATGAATTCCAAGATACCGATCCGCTGCAATACAGTATTTTTAGCCGAATCTACCTCGATAATCCGCAGTGCGGCTTGTTTATGATCGGTGACCCGAAGCAGGCTATCTATGGTTTCCGCGGTGCAGATATCTTTACCTACATTAAGGCAAGAAACCAAGTTAGTGCTCACTATACGTTAGGCACTAACTGGCGTTCGAGTGCTGATATGGTCAGCGCGGTAAACCAAGTGTTTATGAATTCGGATAGCCCGTTTATCTACGACCAAGACATTCCATTTCTGCCCGTCGCTGCCAGTCCATCGGCTAACAACCGCCAATGGGTGATGAACGGAGAAACTCAACACGCACTGACCTTTTGGTTACAAGAAGCAGAAGATAAGCCACTACCTAAAGGCGAATATCACAAAGCCATGGCCGAGGCGACGGCGAGTCAAATTCAAACCATTCTGACCGCTTCTCAAAATCAACAAGCCTATTTTGATAACGGCAAAAAACAACATGCCGTGAATGCGGGTGATATTGCTGTTTTGGTTCGAACCGGTAGTGAAGGTCGTCTGATTAAGAACGCGTTGTCGGAACAAGGCATTGCGAGCGTGTATTTATCCAACCGAGACAGTGTGTTCACCAGCTTGGTCGCACAAGATATTCAACGTTTGTTGCAGGCGGTGCTGACACCTGAAAATGACCGAGCATTACGCGCCAGTTTAGCGTCGGAGTTGTTTGCTCTGGATGCCGCATCATTGGATGAACTCAACAACGATGAAGTGGTGTGGGAAAACGTCGTTAACGAGTTTAGAGAATATCGTAAGTTGTGGCTTCAGCGCGGCGTGTTGCCAATGCTTCGCAGCGTGATCAGTAAACGACATCTCGCGGAACGCTTACTGGAAGAAGAAAATGGTGAGCGCTCACTCACTGATTTAATGCACATTGGCGAATTGTTGCAACAAGCAAGACAAGAACTCGACAGTGACTATGGCTTGTTGCGTTGGCTGGCTGAAGCAATCTCAGATGCACAAAATGGTTTAGGTGGCAGTGACGACGACATTCAACGCCTTGAATCAGAAAGAAACTTGGTTCAAATCGTTACCATTCATAAATCGAAAGGCTTGGAATATGACCTTGTATTCCTCCCATTTGTCGCGAGTTACCGAGAAGCGAGCGAAGGCAAATTCTACGACCATGATTCAGACACCACAGTACTCGATATTACTGGCAGCGACAGTGCCTTAGCGCAAGCCGATAAAGAACGACTAGCGGAAGATTTGCGCCTGGTTTATGTAGCGCTGACTCGTGCGGTTTATGGCTGTTTTATTGGTATAGCGCCACTGCGTAAAGGGCGTTCAACCAAAGAACCGACAGGCGTGCATTTGAGTGCGATGGGCTACTTGGTTCAAAACGGACAAGAGCAGGGTATTGCCGAATTGCATCAAGCTCTATCGGCTATTGAGGGTAAGAATTCCAGTGTGCTGTTAGCCGAAACACCTACCGCTCACGAACAAATTTTTGTGCAAACAGAGCAAGTGAGTGACGACTTACAGGCCAGTGAACTTAAGGCTTCAATTGACCGAGCTTGGCGTATCACCAGTTACTCGGGGCTTGTAAAGCAAGGCAGTCACGGTGCGAGTCATGACGCGACCATTGAGGTGTCTGGCTTTGATATTGATTCGGCTGATGAGCAGGATGAGTCTGAGTTGATTGAGCCTGAACGCTCTATCTTTACGTTCCCTCGTGGTGCTCGCCCAGGTACTTTCTTACACACCTTGTTTGAGGAGGTTGAATTTACCGAGCCAGCAACCAGTGAACATAACACGCAAGTAATCACTCACTTATTAGAATCAGAGCAATATGAATTAGAGTGGCTACCTGTGCTTCAGCAACTGGTCGATACAGTGCTGAACACCGCATTAGATGGTAAGAGCTTAAAACTAAGCGAGAAAGACTCGACGCAACGTTTAGTTGAGATGGAATTCTTACTGCCGATCGAAGTATTGGCTGCATCTGAACTGAATCAAACCATTCAATATCACGATCCATTGTCAGCCAAAGCGGGCGATCTAGGTTTCCAAACCGTGCAAGGTATGTTGAAAGGCTTCATCGATTTGGTGTTTGAGCACCAAGGTAAATACTATGTACTCGACTGGAAATCGAATCACTTAGGAGATGATGTTGCTGTCTACCATGGCGAGGCATTGAAATCGGCGATGGCCGACCATCGCTATGATTTGCAATATCAAATCTATGCATTGGCGTTGCACCGTTTCTTACGCAGCCGCGTTGCCAATTACAGCTACGAACAACATTTTGGTGGCGTGTACTACTTGTTCTTACGAGGAATGGACGGCCAATCTCAGCAAGGTATTTTCTCGGCGAAACCAACACTGGTTTTACTTGATGAAATGGATCAATTGATTGACGGTAAAGTGATAGACAGACGTTCGGCACAATTGAATGACGATGAAACTGGACAGATGGGGCTTTTATAATGACAACAACGACCACTAATACCGGCATAGATACTGCGAACACAGCAAAGCCAGTTTCACTTATTCCTGAGCAACTGATGGATGTACTCCAGTTTCTTGCGGATAAGGGTTCTATTCGTCAGTTGGATTATCAATTTGCCCGTTTTCTTGCTCAGCAAGCCACGAGCTACCCTCAAGAGATCGGCTTTCTCGCGGGGGTAGTGAGCCATGAATTAGGCAAAGGACACATTTGTACTCAGCTTATACTGCAGCATACGACAGGCCCTGAACTAGCGGCAGATCTTGCTCAGTTACTTGGGTTATACGGTGAAACTGCACTGCAATTGAACCAAAAACTGTTGGGTATTGATTGGGTGGCTGTGCTTCAATCATCAAACTTAGTGGGAACGACCAACGATTGTGTTAAGCCTCTAATGTTCGATGGGCAGCGTGTCTATTTACAGCGTTATTGGAACTACGAAGTTGTGTTGGCTGAGACCTTAAACCGTTTAAGTAAGCCGGTAGAGTTCAATACTGAGCAGAAAAAAGCGCTGACTGAAACGCTCAATCTGCTTTTTGCACGTAGCTATCATTTTCTGTTTAACGCCTTAGCCAAGGCTGAAGCAAGCCAACAAACGTCTCAGGTATTACGCCAACAATTGGTGTGTGACCATCTTGATATTGTGAATGAGCAGGCTTTAGATTGGGGATCAATCGACCAAGCGATTGTACAAGCTAAGCAGGTAACGGACTTAGATGTGTTGGACGACTTGGTGCCGTTATCGGCATGTTTGAACTGGCAAAAAGTGGCAGCCGCGGTGGCGCTGAGTCGTCGCTTTGCGGTGATTTCCGGTGGGCCGGGTACCGGTAAAACGACCACAGTAACCAAATTACTGTCGGCGATGATCGAGCTATCGCTCAGCCAAGGTAAAACGCCAACGATTAAGCTGGTGGCACCGACAGGTAAAGCGGCGGCGCGTTTAACCGAGTCGATTGGTAAAGCGATTGAGCAGCTGCCATTAGCGCCTGAAGTGAAGGCCAACATACCAACTGAATCGAGCACGTTACATCGATTACTCGGCGCGATTCCTAACCGTGCTGAGTTTAGACATAACCGACGCAATCCACTCCACCTTGATATCTTGGTAGTGGATGAAGCTTCAATGGTTGATCTGTCGATGATGTATAAGCTGGTGGATGCACTTCCTGAGCACGCAAGGCTCATCTTATTGGGTGATAAAGACCAACTCGCTTCAGTAGAGGCAGGTGCTGTGCTCGGTGATATCTGTTCATTCAACTCTGCAGGGTACAGCACAGCGCAAGGCAATTTGATTGCAGAGATGACAGGTTTTGATGCGATAGCTAAACCAAGACAAGACAAAGCTGGAGCGGTGAATCCGCCTGCGATTGCGGATAGCTTGTGTATGCTGCAGAAGAGTTATCGTTTCGATGCGCGCTCCGGTATCGGTCAGCTGGCAAAAGCAATCAATAATGGTTCTGCGAATCAAGTAGACCAAGTGTTTGCCAAAGGTTTTGGCGATATCGAAAACCACCCTCTGTCGAGTGACAGCTATAACCTGATGCTGCGTACTTTGGTTAACGAGTATGGTGCGTACCTCAATAGAATGAATGTGCCGTTGGAAGAGTTAGAAACTCAAGAAGCGAGAGCGAAATCGGTACTCGATTTGTTCAGCCAATGCCGACTGTTGTGTTCCATTCGTGAAGGGGATTTTGGTGTTAAAGGCCTCAACCACAGAATTGAAAGAGCACTGGCCGCAAGGCGTTTGGTGAGCCCTCATAATGATGAGCTGTGGTATCACGGACGTCCTGTTATGGTGACGCGAAATGATCATGGCTTGGGTTTGTACAATGGTGATATTGGTATCTGTATGCTTGAGGCGGGTTCTAGTCAACCTGACTTAACCCCTCGTTTGAAGGTCTATTTTGAGTTGCCCGATGGCAGCGTAAAAGCTGTGCTACCAAGCCGAGTGCCCGATCATGAAACGGCTTATGCAATGACAATACACAAATCTCAGGGTAGTGAATTTGATCTGACCTTAATGATCTTGCCGCCAGATTTCAGCCCTATTTTAACGCGGGAGCTTATCTATACAGGTATTACACGTGCGAAGAAACGACTGATGATGTTCAGCGATACAAATGTGTTGAAGCGTGGGATTAAGGTGAAAACAGAGCGAGTGAGTGGTTTAGGCAGTCGCTTAACGAATTAGTCGTTATGGACGGCTAGAGAAGGTTTTGAACTTAGGGCTAGATAAACACAAAGCAACCATCCTTGGTTGCTTTGAGCGTTATTAGGAATCAGAGCCTAAAAACGCTCGAGTAAACGATATGTGGTTTATCTTGTACTTTGCTTGGCAATTCAAAATAAACTCTTTTAGATTCTCGCTAACAGGGAACACGCAGTGTACGTCTAGCCCTTCTAAGAATTGGTTATCAGCCATATCCCAAAAACTTTGCAGCGAGTTACAAACAATGGTTCTCATATCAATATTGCTCTTTTTGCTGTTTATATTAACGAGCAGAGCTAATGTTAGCGTGCTGGCCGTCAACGGGTATAGCAATCCGTGCAGTGACCACCTCAATGAGTTCGACATGACTATCGAGATGGCAATTCCAATAAAAACATTTGTTAAGATTATTAAAGCGTCTAAATTCTATACAATTATACGTGTGAGTGAAAGTGCATAGTTAATAAATCTCATATAGAAAACGATTACATTTGCAATTATTTTTCTGTCGAAGTGAGATTGTGCTCCAAAACTTTATTTATACGTTGAGCGCCAAGATCTTTGAGTTTCTCTGATAGTTGTATAACCCTTGTTTTTCCATCGGTAATTCATCAACCGCTATCTCGTAAAAACCCTGTTCACGGAACCAGTGAAGGCTGTGCGTAGTAAGGACAAAAATCTGGTCGATATCACGAGATTTTGATTGGTGACGCATGTAATCCAGCAACAATTGCCCACGGTTTCCATCGCGATAGTCAGGGTGAATCGCCACACACGCCATCTCTGCCATGTGATCTTCCGGATACGCATATAGTGCAGCGCAACCAATAATCAGTCCGTCTTTTTCGATAATCGTAAAGCGGTGAATCTCTTGTTCCAATTGTTCTCTTGAGCGACGAACGAGAATGCCTTGTTCTTCCAAAGGACGAATAAGGTCAAATATGCCACCAATATCGTCAATCTGAGCTTGTCTTACTTGCTCGGCACTAGCCATGACCACTTGGGTTCCAATACCGTCAAAAGAGAACAACTCTTGGATTAATGCGCCATCTACCTTGTAGCTGATTAGATGACAACGAGGCACACCAGCTCGACAAGCGGAGATCGCTCCTTTCAAGAAGCGCAGTGTTCCTGTGCTCATGTCTTCGGCAGGATTTTGAGATTCCGTTAATCGTTCTAGAATTTGCTTGGCATCTTTAGGGAAGAGTTCGGCGAGCACGTTACCGCGTTCATCTGTTACCCCTTGTTCGGAGCAGAAGCCAATCAGCTTGTCGGCCTTTAGACGAATAGCAACTTGGGTAGCGACCTCTTCAGAAAGTAGGTTAAAGCTTTCGCCTGTCACGGAGCTGGCAATAGGGCCAAGCAGTACAATTGAACCTTGGTCAAGCGTGCGATTGATCCCTTCGATATCGATTCGACGAATACGCCCGCTGTGGCAATAATCCGTACCGTCATCCACGCCAAGCGGTTGAGCCGTAATGAAGTTACCACTCATAACATTGAGTTGAGTGCCTGCCATCGGCGTGTTGTTTAAGCTCATTGAGAGGCGTGCGGTGATGGCAAGTTGAAGCTGTCCAGCAGCCTGCATAGCGACGCCCAAAGAATATTCATCAGTGACCCTAATATTCTTGTGATAAGGCGTATGGCAATCTTGCTTGGCGAGCAATTGGTTGATCTGCGGTCTTGCCCCGTGAACGAGAACAATCTTTACTCCAAGGCTGTGGAGCAAGGCTATATCACTAATAATGTTACCAAAGTTCCTGTCGGCAACGGCTTCGCCTCCCAGCATAATGACCATGGTTTTGCCACGGTGAGCATTTACGTAAGGGGTTGATTGTCTGAAACCTTTTACTAGCGCTGTACTTCTTAATTTCACAGAACAAGTCCATTTTGTTTATTTATTCGATAATTTAGCATTTAAATTCAAATGTAAACAACACCTTTTTGGAATAAAGCGCAAACTATTCTTATCTAGGCTTCAATATATAAACTGTCTCAGTGTAGAATGCGCATAGCTTCCTTATGAGTAGTCACCGAATGCAACAAGCTCCAGCAACAAAGAACAAAATCGATGAGATAACCAAAGGTCTCTACAGCGAAGCTGATCAGCGCAATCAATCTAAGTTGAAGCGTAAGATCATTGAACGCTGTTTAATGGTTCTAGCCTTAGTGGGTTCGTTTGCGGTGGTTTCTTTGTTCGGCGATGTGCTTTCCCGAGTGCAAAATGCGGCGACGCCCGACAATCTGATATACGGCACTTGGATAGAGCAAGATGTTGCACATTATGCGACCGATGAGTTTGTTCTGAATGCTAATGGTGTGTCAGTTCGTGGGTCTGTTGTTTCGACGAGCTTTGACTTTGATGGAAACTACTTTGAATACAAGGCGGGTGATAAAACCTATCGCTTCCGCATGACCAATTCTGACAATACAGAAATGGTGCTCGATTCTGACAGTCACTACAATCCCATCTTCCGCCTTAAGGGCCATATCGATAACTCCGTCCGATAGGTTATCTTCTTGTAAACTCTTACAATCTAAGATTGTGTTATCTGACTGTTTTTGTCATCCTCGATGCATAGAATTTTTAGGATGACTCTTGTGATTAAAAAATGGCTTCCCCTTGTCGCTGCCTCTTTGTTATTTGGCTGTGCTCAACCCACTGATCTTGCTCAGCAACACCTTGATGACGAATTTCCTCGCACCTTGAATAAGGTCGATCAGGTTGAATCCAATAAACCAAGAGACTACACCGCATTTGCAGAACAAGCTGAGATGGTGGTTTCTAAATCCCCTTCGATGGCTAAAATCTATGAGCCGCTTTATCAACAACTCAATGAGTGGGCGATGCTGAGTGGAGATCCAAGCGAGCTAGCGAATTTTGGCGTTCAAACCGCTCAACTAGGTGGTGGTGATAAACAAGGCAATGTTTTGTTCACGGGCTACTTTTCTCCTGTGATGGAGCTGCGCCACGAAGCGAATGAAGAATATCGTTACCCTGTTTACGGGCTTCCTGAGTGTGGTAAAGAGTGTCCAACACGCGAAGAGATTTACAACGGCGCACTAGAAGGTCAGGGTCTTGAGTTAGGTTACTCAGCAAACCGTATCGACCCATTTATGATGGAAGTACAGGGCAGTGGATTTGTACACTTCGGTGATGATGACACGCTGCAGTATTTCGCCTACGCGGGTAAGAACAATAAAGCTTATGTGAGCATTGGCCGTGTTCTGATTGAACGAGGCTTAGTTCCACGCGAAAAAATGTCGCTAAAAGCAATCAAAGAGTGGGTATTGGCAAACGATCCTGAAGTAGTGAAAGAGCTGCTTGAGCAAAACCCTTCTTTCGTTTTCTTTGAAGCGAGAGACGACCTATCGGTAATGGGCAGCGCGGGCATTCCTCTATTACCGATGGCGGCGGTAGCGGGCGATCGCTCTATCTTACCTATGGGAACACCGATTCTTGCTGAGGTTCCACTACTGAATGCTGATGGTACTTGGAGCGGCGCTCATCAACTAAGACTGCTATTGGTTTTGGATACGGGCGGCGCGGTTAAGCAAAACCATTTGGACCTTTACCACGGCATGGGCCCTCGAGCGGGTACAGAAGCGGGCCATTACAAGCATTTTGGTCGTGTGTGGAAGCTCGGTTTAGATGGCAGCGCAACTGAAGCGCCTTGGGCTTTGCCTCCTGAAAAGGTTGAGTAAGCTACAATAAAATAGGGCATTGAAAGCGAATCGCTAATCCCCTAGACTTTTTATTCAAGAGTGCGTATAAAACGCACTCTTTTCTTTTTCTCAGAAATAAATTGGCGGCAACAATGCGTGAATTGACCACTCCAGCTTCAGAAAACTATGACCAACGATTTGGTGGCACCCGTCGCCTATATGGCAATAGTGAAGTCGACATACTTAGAGCAGCACACGTGTGTGTGATCGGTATTGGTGGTGTCGGTTCATGGGCGGTTGAAGCGCTTGCTCGTACTGGTTTAGGTGAGCTGACTTTGATCGATATGGATGATGTGTGTGTGACCAACATCAACCGTCAGATCCACGCAATGTCGGGTACCGTTGGTAAAAGCAAAATTGAAGTGATGGCAGAGCGCGTTAAGCTGATTAACCCTGAGTGTAAAGTTAACCTGATTGACGACTTCATCGGCCCAGACAATCAGGCTGAATACCTGTCGAAAGAGTTCGACTTTGTATTAGATGCGATTGATAGCATGAAAGCTAAGGCTTCACTGTTGGCATATTGTCGTAGCAACAAAATTAAGGTGATCACCACTGGTGGTGCGGGTGGTCAAATCGATCCGACTCAAATCAAAGTGGCTGATCTGACGAAGACGATTCAAGATCCGCTCGCGAAGAAGCTAAAAGATACCCTTCGTCGTCATCATAATTTCCCTAAGAATCCAGCACGTAAGTTTGGTATCGATTGTGTGTTCTCAACTGAACAGCTGAAATACCCTCAAGCTGACGGCAGTGTCTGTGCTGCGAAAGCGACAGCAGAAGGTCCAAAACGTATGGATTGTGCGACGGGTTTTGGTGCGGCAACAGTTGTAACGGCGACGTTTGGTTTTGTAGCTGTTTCGCGTATCGTTGAAAAGCTGATTCAAAAGCACGCTAAGTAACGTCTTTTACTCAATTAACAATCGACTGGATATTAAAATGACCACATTCCCAAGCTCTCCATTCGGCACTGAAATTACCAGTGATGATATCGTCGCGAAGATGCAGACATTCAGCGGCTGGGAAGACCGTTATCGCCAAGTGATTCAATGGGGTAAGAAACTGCCAACGATGCCTGATGAACTGAAAAGTGAGCAGGTGATTGTCTCTGGCTGTGAAAGCCAAGTGTGGTTGGTTTCTCAAAATATCGACGGTGTTTGGCACTTTTGTGCTGATTCTGATGCTCGTATTGTGCGCGGTCTGATTGCATTAGTGATGGCTGCGTATGATGGAAAAACATCAGAGCAGGTTCAAGCGTTCGATATTGATGGTTACTTTGAACAAATCGGTCTAATTACCCACCTTAGCCCATCTCGCGGTAATGGATTAAAAGCGATTGTTGCTCAAATCCAAGAGCTAAGTGCTTAATATCTCCTTGATACACAGAAGCAAAAAGGGTTGACGTTAAACGCCAACCCTAAGTAATTTCGCTACTCCCTAAAGCATATCAACGGCTTTTTCTATTGCCGCGATGAGTTTTTCAACATCCTCCATGGTGTTGTAAATACCAAATGAAATTCGCACCGTTCCTTTCACATTAAGTGCATCCATTAATGGGTGAGCACAATGATGTCCTGCACGTACTGCGATACCTTGCTGATCCAGTAGAGTCGCTATATCTTGATGGTGAACACCATCCATCACAAAAGTAATCACACTTGCGTTAGGTTGATACCCTAAAATCTGAATGTCATCCAGTTTACTGAGAGCAAGATAAGTCTCGTGTTGTAGTTGGTGGATATGATTTTCGACATCTTGTTGTACAAAACCACTTAACCATTCTATTGCGGTGCTTAGTGCTATGGCTCCTGCCACATTTGGCGTGCCCGCTTCGAATTTGCCTGGCAGTTCTGAAAAAGTAGTGCCAGAGAAAGAGACGCGCTCGACCATTTTGCCACCACCATGCCAAGGTGGCATCGCTTCTAACAATTCAAGCTTGCCGTAAAGCACACCGATGCCCGCAGGGGCATAGAGCTTGTGTCCAGAGAATACGTAGAAATCCGCACCTAAAGCTGCAACATCAATAGGCTCATGGACGATGCCTTGCGCGCCATCGACCACAACAATCGCATTCATCTTTTGTGCTTTTTCTATGACAGCTTCAATTGGCTGACGAGAACCCGTCACATTGGTTATCTGAGCTAATGCAACAATCTTGGTTCGTTCATTTAAAAGCGTATCAAACGCGACTAGGTCAAATTCGCAATCCGATGTCATCGGTACTTTAACGACTTTAGCGCCGGTTTGTTGTGCAACAATTTGCCAAGGCACTATGTTGGCGTGATGCTCCATTTCACTCACTAAGATCTCATCGCCTGGCTGAAGGGTACTTCTTGCGTAAGTTTGAGCAATTAGATTGAGCGCCTCGGTGGCACCACGAGTCCAGATGATCTCTTTTGAAGAGCTTGCACCGATAAACTGAGCGACCTTATCTCTGGTAGCTTCAAACTGACTGGTCGCGTTCGCTGTTAAGCTATGGCTACCACGGTGAACATTGGCATTTTGTTTGGAGTAATATTGGCTAATGGCATCAATAACTACCTGAGGTTTTTGTGTCGTTGCCGCGCTGTCTAAGTAAATCAATGGTTGTTGATTGATGGTTTGTGATAGCGCAGGAAACTGCTCTCGGATGTGATTGATATCAAGCATCTATTCTTACCTAAAATCTTGGAAATTGGTGCCAGCGTTATGCTTAGCGGTATTGTTATTTTATCGCGACTTGTTGACCGTTGCTGACTAATCTTGATGATTCCAGCTATTTTCTTGCTCTTTGACTTGATCGAACAGCTTTTGGTTAACGGGAACTTCTATCTGATGCTTAAGCGCTGTTTTTATTAGGTGTCCAGTGATGAAGTCGATCTCTGTCTTGCGTTGGTAAAACATATCCTGCTTCATGGATGAGTTGTTCTGCGCCGTGGCTTGGATGACCTGCTTGACACTTGCTTCTAATCCGTCGAATGAACAAGCGATCTCTTCGGCCTGCATAACTTGTGTTAGCTCTTCAACGATAGAACTTAAAATACCCTCAAACCTTTGGTCTGCAAGTTCACCATTCTTGATTTGTTCCAACCCAGTAAGTGGATTGATAGCACAATTGATGGCGAGTTTAGCCCAAAGCGCGGTTTCTATTTGTGGGTTCCAACTCACAGCGGGGAGAGCATCATCCAATACATCAACCAAAAACGTGCACTGTTGACCCGTTTGGTTAAAAGCACCTAGCTGGGTTTGTCCTATTCCTGTGTGAGATACATTGTTACGATCGGGTTTAAAGGCTGCTTGGGTGGTGGTCGCCAATACTATCGGGTGAGCATCAATTTGAGTGGCTATCTCATCAACCGCGCCCATTCCGTTATGCATGAACATGAGAATGGTGTTGGGATCGAGATGTTGAAGCAGTGGAGTGGTTGCGGTTTCGACTTGCCAAGCCTTGACGGTGAAGATAACCAGATCACTCGCGGCTAATCGTTCGATATTGTTGTTACTGATAGGGAGAGAGGGTTGTCCATCAAGTGATAGCTCAATGGAGTGGTCGGAAGAACGGCTCCACAAAGAGACATTATGACCAGCTTGAAGCAGTTTTATTGCCCATAAAGAGCCGATAGCACCAGGCCCTACAATCGTGATATTCACAGCAATACCGAGATAAGAAAATGATGCTGCAAGGATAACGAGGCCATAAATGAAAGCAATAAAAAATGGCACCGAGGGTGCCATTTTGGAAACTTTCTTAGAAGTTCGATTAGAACTTGTAAGTTACTGCAACGTAGTGACCTACGCCAGAAGAATCAGCTTGTGAAGAAGCGTCCCATGGTAGGTCTGCACCATCTTTAAAGCCGTATACATCGCTGTATAGTTTCAGGCCGTAACCAACTGCAAAACGATCTGAGTGCCAGTAGATACCGTTGAACATTGCGCCGCCGTTGCTTACTTGAGCGTACTCATCTTTCATACCGAATTGGTAATCAATGTAACCTTGGTAAGAGATGAATGAACCGTTCTCGAAGAAGTAGAATGGCTTGAACCAGTTAGTCGAGATTTGGAAACCGTTCCAATCTTTTTGGTTTGAGTCGTATGTACCGTAAAGGTTTAGACCCATTTTACCGAACCATGGAACCATTACGTCAGAACCTAGACCAACTTTCTGAGTGTTAACACCACCGTTGTTACCATCCCACTCGAAAAGAGTTGAAAGGTATAGTTCTTCAACTGGACCGAAAGAAAGGTCTTTACCAGTTAGGCCGTCAAGAGACATACGAGGAGCAAACTTCATGAAGATTTTGCCATCTTTGTCTGCTTTGTCGCTGCTTGAGTCTGATGTTAGGTTAAATACATCAACATAGCCGTAAAGGTCGAAGATTCCAGAGCGACCACCAAATTCCATCTCTAGGTAATCATGAGTAGATTCGTAAGGACCTTTCTCGTTGATTGCACCCATGATGTTGAACTGCATCCATTTGTAATCGTTTTTATGGATGTCGCCGTCAGAATAATCCGCTGCCATTACTGGAGCAGAAGTTGCTGCAAGTAGGCCAAGAGTTAAAAGTGATTTACGCATAATGGAACTCTCTATGTTTGAAATAAGTAACCCGCTAATCCGTGCGTGTTTATGATGTCCGAATGCCGAGCATAATAGCGATTTTGTTCTCAAATAAAAGTGAGACAGAGTGAAAATTACAATTATTAAGGTGAGGCTGATCACACTAATGATCTAAATGATGGAACTTTACGGTGGTAATGCATCTTGATGCACCTCTAATTCTATTGATTTTGTGAAATTCGATTATTTTGTGGATAAATAGGTGAAATACTGCGCTAAGCAAACGATTCTACTAATTAGAGTGATATGCATATCAAAATCAACAGTATTCTTTTCTAAGCGTTTTCTCTTAAAAAATGACTCATTCAAACCACCTCTTAATCTCGTCTTTGATCTATTTTTGACCAACAGCGTAGTGGAGTTGGAATCAATTGATGGACAACTCATGTGATGACTGCCTAGGGATTTGAACCTAGCTACTTTTTGAATCACGGAGAATTAAAGACAGTTCACTGCACTAGATTTTGAAATACTTTTTAAAGATTAGTTATTGGACTAATCATTTGTGTGACGAACTGGTCTAACTTTTTTGGAGAGAAGACCGATGAAATATTCACCTATACTCGCTGTAGCGATATCAGCCCTTTTCATTGTTGGGTGTGATGATGACGATGAACCAACAACTCAACTACAAGCTGTACATGCATCGCCAGATGCGCCTTTAGCTAACGTTTTAGTCAATAGCCAGGCTCGTTGGAGCGGTGTCGATTATGCTCAGGCATCCGGATACGCCTCAGTAGATCAAGGACAGACAACTCTTCAAGTCGATGTTCAACTCCCAGGTGACGCTGTTGCTACTGTTATTTCTCCAAGCCAATTCGATTTAAGCGGTGAATTAGATTACACCGTGATGGTTGTAGGCGACGCCGATGGATCCAACAATCCTGTAGAGGCTTTGGTTGTTACTCGCCCTGCTGCAGGAACGGCAACAAGTTCAAGCCTAGATGTGCAAGTAGTACACGCGGCAACAGGTGTTGGCGATGTAAATCTGTATGTCACTGGTCCTAGTGATCCATTGGGCGCACCGTTAGGGACTTTAGCTTATAAAGATTTTACTGACGTGCTGAATATTCCAGCTGGTCAGTACCGAGTAAGATTAGAAACAGTGAGCGGAAGTGCTATTGCTTTTGATTCTGGAGAGATAACTCTGGCTGGCGGTAGCGAGCTAACTATTGCAGCGGTATCAAGAGCTGACTCAAACAGTGTATCTCCGGTGAAGTTGATGGTGATGGACGGTAGTGGATCATCGTTAATATACGACATGGCAGAAACTGCCGAAGTAAGAGTCGGGCATTTGGTCGATGGCGCACCAGCTGTAGATGTATTTGTTAATTCTGCTAAGTTTGCTCCTCTTGATGGTTTAGTGTTTAAAGAAATTCGCGGTTTCTTAGATTTAGCAGCAGACAGTTATGATATTGATATATACGAAACGGGAACGACGTCTCCGTCATTTATTGATGTTGATGGATTAGCTGTATTTGCTGGCATGGATTACAGCATCTATGCGGTAGGGACAGTAAGTCCACTGAATTTGGAACCTTTGGTTGTTCCTGAAAACCGTCGTCCGGTTGCGACCAGTGCGGTGTTAAACATTACCCACGCCGCTGCTAACCCAATTGCGGCATCGGTGGATATCTACTTAACAGAAAACGCGGGGATCTCTGGTAGCACTCCGGCGCTAAGTGATGTGAAATTCAGAGATTATGCGAATGGCATTTATGTTGCGGCGGGGTCTTACTTTGTGACGATTACTGTAGCGGGTCAGCCGTCAGTTGTGGCTATCGACTCTGCGCCCGCAACCTTAGCTGATGGTGTGGTGTATCAAGTCGTGGCGATTGATGATTCGATGGGTACGGGTTTTAACCTAATTGTCAGTGAAACAACAGACTAGATCTGAAGACAGAACGTAGAAGAGGGTAGATCAATGCTACCCTCTTCTTATTTGTTTTCTTTGACTCTATTCTTGGTTAGTTTTGGCTTTCTCTAATAAATCCGTGAAAAAGTGGCGTAACGAGTAGAGCATGATCAAACTTGGAATCACCATAAGTGCGGTCAGTATAAAGAAGGTTGACCAATCATTGAGGTAATCGACCAATTCACCACTAAATGAAGCCAGTGTTGTTCGACCGAAGTTACCCAAGGATGCGAGTAATGCATATTGGGTTGCAGAGAAGGCCTGCCCAGTTAATAACGTTAAGAAAGAGACAAAAGCTACTGTTGAAAAGGCGGTCGTGAAGTTATCGACAATAATCGTTGCCAAGAACAGTGTTTCACTTGGGCCTGCTTGAGCGATCCATGCAAACATTAGATTACTGGCTGCCATGGCAACACCGCCAATCATCAGTCCGCGTACAATGCCGAATTTTACATTGAAGACGCTGCCTACCAAAGTGAAGAATATGGTTGCGCCCCAACCAATTAACTTCGAATAGTGGCCGATCTGTTCGTTACTGAAACCTATCTCTTTATAGAAGGTGATCGACATGCGACCTAGGAAGGCTTCACCTATCTTAAATAGGAATACGAACAGCAGTAGGGTGATGGCAACTTGAACTCCGTTTCGTTTGAAGAAGTCATAAAACGGTTCTAACACGGTAACACTGAACCAAGCCACGACTTTCGAACCGACAACCTTATTGTGGCGTTGCTGAGCCTGTTCTTGCAGGGCTTCGCGTTGTGTATTTGGCTCTCCGACAAAAAGAGTAAACAGCATTAGTACGACAACGACGCCTGCCATTCCGTAATACACGCCATTCCAACCGATTGAGTCTGCGTTAATAAAGGCAAGGTAGCCTGGTAGAGAATACCCCGTCCACCAACCAATTACGGCCATTGCAGAAGCTTGCGGCAGTTTTGATGCTTCGGATTTTGGGAAGGTATCAATACGAAATGCATCAATCGCGATGTCTTGCGTGGCTGAGGCAATGGCAATAGCGAGCGCCAACATTGAAGTAAACGCCAAGTTCTCTGCGGGATTGACGCCTGCGATGAATAAGGTACCGATTAAAACAATGGATTGGCAGAAAAAGATCCAACTGCGTCGCTGGCCGAGTATTGCGTGAAGCACCGGCAGTTTTACTCGGTCTACCAATGGTGCCCATAGAAAGTTAATCGCATACACGGCAAACACACTGCCAAAGTAGCCGATGGCAGCACGCGTTAAACCTGCATCTTTTAGCCAACCAGACATATTGGATCCAATAAGAACCCATGGGAAGCCACTCGAACAGCCGAGCATAAACACCCAAAGTAGGCGTTTATCTAGGTAGCTGCGGAAAGTCTGCATCCAAGAAAGAGAGGGAGTGCCTGATGACATAGGGCGTCCTTGTGTAGAAAAACGCCCTTAAGAAATAAGGGCGTTAGATTGGATTACTTAAGAAGGGTCACTTTAGTGATGACGATTGGGTCAACTGGTATGTCTGACATGCGGCCCATTCGCTTGGTTGGAATCGTTGCCATCTTTTGAACAACATCAAAACCTTCAGTTACTTTGCCGAATACAGCGTAGCCTGGGTTGCTACCTTTTGCGTTCAAGAAGTCATTATCAGAGAAGTTAATGAAGAACTGACGAGTTGCAGAATCTGGCGCATTAGTACGAGCCATCGCGATTGTTGCTGTATCGTTCTTCAAGCCATTGCTGCCTTCATTCTTGATAGGAGCGTAAGTTGCTTGTTGATTCATCTCTTGATCGAAGCCGCCACCTTGAGCCATAAAGCCAGGAATAACACGGTGGAAGATAGTGCCTTCGTAGCTGCCGTCTGCCACGTATTTTAGGAAGTTCTCCGCGCTAACTGGTGCTTGTTCTTGGTTAAGCTCAATAGTGAAGTCGCCTAATGTTGTTTCCACGTTTACTTTAGGACCAGCCCAAACGCTTACGCTCACTAGCATTAATGCGATAGAAGATAAAATACGACCCATTAGAAACGTTCCTTCATGTAAGTTTGTAGCTCTTGGTCGTTAGCGATCTCAGTAAGAACCAAGTTGATCACGTCATTAAGAACCATAGAGATGTCGTCGTTAGATGCACTCAATGCACCAGTGCGTGTTGCAGTGCCGTTGAATGTTTTAACTAGTTTGCCTTCAGGCGTTTCAGCGGTAACTTCAAGCGTTACTTTACCGTCCATTTTGTTTTCCATAATGGTGTGCTCTACGGTAACGAGTGCTTCTTGAATCTCTAAAACAATCGAGTTTTCACTGTTTACGCTCGCACGAAAACCTTGAGACTCTAACTGCTGTGCAACAGCATTTTCTAGAGAGATACGCATGTTTTGCTTAGCGTGAATTGGCTGAATGTTTGAACGGCCACTATCAACCAATGCAACATATTGAGCGGCACGAACATCTTTACTGGTTAGTGTGTATGTTTTGCCTTGTACAAGGTTGCTTGAGCTTAGTGAAGCTTCTGGCATTACATTGATCTGTTCTTGCTGAGGGGCTGAACATGCTGTCAAAGCCATAATAGAAGCAGCCAAAATCAGTTTTTTCATTCCTTTATCCTTTCTAAATTCACACCAGAAGCTCGGTATCTTAAATTCTTGTGAAGTCGTTTCTGCTTATTTATTAAAATTCGCAGGTTCTCTTGTTGCTTGTAATATCTCAAATTTTTGGTTTAGTTCAAGCGTTTCAACGTTAGCTTCACCAAATAGTCTTGCTAGTTTGACATCGTATCCGAGGTGTCGGTTGCCAATAACAATTAATTTGCCTCCATTGCTTAGAACATGCTTTGCATCACAGAACATTTGCCACGCAATGTGATCCGTAATCGCTTGTTGCTGATGGAATGGAGGATTACACATCACTAAGTAGGTGCTGTTTTTCTTGAAGCCATCTAAACAGTTGTTGGCGATGAACTGGAAGTTGCCTTCTTCACCAAGGTTATCTTTGACGTTTTGGCGCGCCGATTCCACCGCCATAAAGCTTTCATCCACACAGGTGATACGGGCTTGTGGGTTCAATTGCCCTGCTTTTACACTCAATACACCGTTGCCACAACCAAGATCGATGATATGACGTAGCTCAGGATCTTGAGGGATGTGCTCTAGCATATAGCGAGCGCCTTGATCGAGTGCTTCCCCTGAGTAAACATTTGGTAAATTTTTCAGGCGGATATCTTCACCGTCTACATCCCATTCAACAAAAGGCTCTACCGTTTGAATTGGCTGGCAGTTTGGAGATGAGAAGACTAAGCGGTGTTTTTTCTTCGCTAGTGATGTTTTGGTTTCGCCTAGGTATTTTTCGAACAGGTTAAGCGTAGAGGTGTGAATCTCTTTTACCTTGTTGACGCCGATCACTTGGCAGCCTTCAGGCAATGCTTGGCGTAGCTGGCTCAGTTGCCAGATTAGGTGACGATTTGTTTTTGGCAGCTGCATGATCACAAGGTCGATACCGTGTGGGATATCATCCATCGTGTTCAAGAAGTTCACTCGGTTACTTTGATTGCGCTGCAAGTTTTTCAGGGCACCGCGATGAGAGATAAATGAGTCGCTCATCATGGTGACATCATGATCTTTCGAGAACCAAGCGGATAGGGCACCGAAGCTGTCGTTCATGATCAGGATGTGTTTGCCTGGTTCGAGGTTCATCTCTTCAACATGACTGATCAGGTATTCGTCGCCCGCATCCCAAGCTTGAAGGGTTTCATTTGAACGTTTCGGGAAACGATGTAAGGTTAAAGTTCTATCGTGAAGGGTAAGTTCGGTTTTCATTGCTTGAGATACTTATGTAAGAAATAACAAAGATATTGTCTCAAATGCAGGCTGAACAAGATAGAAAAAACTCAACCAAACCTACGCCATTCGCTATCAAATACTCAGACAGTCGACCGCTTAGGGTTTATACTCATCCCACGGATAATGCCAATACGTTATTAAGGAATCACAATGATCCAAGAAGTTATCGAAACAAAATTGCACAATGAGTTTTCACCAAGTCATTTAAACGTGGTTAATGAGAGCTATATGCACAATGTTCCGGCCGGTTCTGAGAGTCATTTTAAAGTGATTGTTGTCAGTGATGTGTTTGAAGGATTGCGTCTTATTGCTCGTCATCGAGCGGTAAATAAAGCTCTTTCAGAAGAGCTAGCGAATAATATTCACGCACTGTCCATTCACACTTATACAAAAGATGAATGGATGAAGCAGCTCGATAACGTGCCAGACAGCCCTATGTGTATGGGTGGTGGCAAGTAACACAGCGAGCATATTGACAAAAGGTGGTGATGCCGCCTTTTTTGTCGCCAAACCTATGTGTTTTTCGTTGTTATATCACTCAAACTGATGGCAATTTGAACGACTAAAAATACCTACAATGAGTAATGTTTTTATTAACAGTGTTTCAACATAACTCGTAAAATAATAGTTTGTGACAGAGTATTAATCTCTTGTTTAAAACACGTTTCAAAAGCCATTTTATCTGTGCGGCTCGTCAAATTTATACATATTTGAGAGTCCATATGCTTCAAATCTCACCAAATAAACGCGGTATTCAAGTTATTGGTCATGGCATCAAGTTGTCAAAAAATGCTAGAATACGGCACCTGATAAATCTCACATAATATTTGTGATGAGTTTATTAATGTAATGTTGCGATTTTGGTATCTCAAATTTACCAAAACCGGACACTGTAATGTCGTGTCTAAGGGCGATTTTAAAACGTCCTGAATTTACGCAATTAAAAGAATCTTTTTCCCGATAAAGTAGTGCAAGTGCGTATGATTACAATAAAGAAGGGTTTGGATCTTCCTATCGCAGGAACTCCATCCCAGGTGATTAATGATGGTAAGTCCATCACTAAAGTCGCCTTGCTTGGCGAAGAGTACGTTGGTATGCGTCCTACGATGCATGCTCGCGTTGGTGATGAAGTGAAGAAAGGCCAAGTTCTTTTTGCAGATAAAAAGAACCCAGGTGTTGTATTTACTTCTCCAGCAAGCGGTAAAGTTATTGAAGTGAACCGTGGTGCTAAGCGTGTTCTTCAATCAGTAGTGATTGAAGTAGCAGGCAATGAGCAAATCACGTTCAATAGCTATGAAGCTAACCAACTAGCAAGTCTTGACCGTGAAACGGTTAAAGCTCAGTTAGTTGAGTCTGGCGCATGGACCGCTTTGCGAACTCGTCCGTTCAGCAAGGTTCCAGCAGTTGATTCTGAAACTCAGGCTATTTTCGTTACTGCTATGGATACTAATCCGCTAGCAGCTGAGCCAGAATTAATCATTAACGAGCAGTCTGATGCTTTCGTTGCTGGTTTAGATCTTCTTTCAACTCTGACTAACGGTAAAGTGTACGTTTGTAAAAAAGGTACTAGCTTACCTCGTTCAGCTCAGTCTAACGTTGAAGAACATGTTTTTGATGGCCCACACCCTGCAGGTCTTGCAGGCACGCATATGCATTACCTATACCCGGTAAATGCACAAAATGTAGCGTGGAGCATTAACTACCAAGACGTTATCGCATTCGGTAAGTTGTTCCTTACTGGTGAGATTTACTCTGAGCGTGTTGTTTCTCTGGCTGGTCCAGTAGTTAACAACCCTCGTCTAGTTCGTACTCAAATTGGTGCTAGCCTTGAAGAGTTGACGGACAGCGAGTTGATGCCAGGTGAAGTTCGCCTGATCTCAGGTTCAGTGCTATCTGGTGTTCACGCTTCAGGTCCACATGCTTACCTTGGCCGTTACCATCAACAAGTTTCGGTTCTTCGTGAAGGTCGTGATAAAGAGCTATTCGGCTGGGCTATGCCTGGTAAGAACAAGTTCTCTGTTACTCGTTCATTCCTTGGTCACGTGTTTAAAGGTCAGTTGTTCAATATGACAACGACAACGAACGGTAGTGATCGCTCTATGGTTCCAATTGGTAACTACGAGAAAGTAATGCCATTAGATATGGAGCCTACTTTGCTGCTTCGCGATCTATGCGCTGGTGACGTTGATAGTGCACAAGCACTTGGTGCGCTAGAGCTAGATGAAGAAGATTTAGCACTGTGTACCTTTGTATGTCCTGGTAAGTACGAGTACGGTCAGTTACTTCGTGAATGCCTAGATACAATTGTGAAGGAAGGGTAATTTTCATGGGCCTTAAAAAGTTTATTGAAGACATCGAGCATCATTTTGAACCAGGTGGTAAACACGAAACGTGGTTTGCGCTTTACGAAGCAGCAGCAACACTTTTCTACACACCAGGTACTGTTACAAAGAAAAGCTCGCATGTCCGTGATAGCGTTGATTTAAAACGTATCATGATCATGGTTTGGCTTGCGGTATTCCCAGCAATGTTCTGGGGTATGTACAACGCAGGTGGTCAGGCTATCGCAGCACTAAACCACATGTATTCAGGTGCAGAACTAGTTTCTATCATTGATGGTAACTGGCACTACTGGCTAACCGAAATGCTTGGAGCCTCCTTAGGGGCCGATGCAGGTTGGGGCAGTAAGATGCTCTTGGGTGCGACTTACTTCTTACCTATCTACGCAACGGTATTTATCGTTGGTGGTTTCTGGGAAGTACTGTTCTGTATGGTGCGTAAGCACGAAGTCAACGAAGGTTTCTTTGTTACTTCTATCTTATTTGCGCTTATCGTTCCGCCAACGCTTCCTCTATGGCAAGCAGCACTAGGTATTACCTTTGGTGTTGTTGTTGCGAAAGAGATCTTCGGTGGTACGGGTCGTAACTTCTTGAACCCTGCTCTTGCTGGTCGTGCGTTCCTGTTCTTTGCATACCCTGCACAGATTTCAGGTGACGTAGTTTGGACTGCTGCAGATGGCTTCTCTGGTGCAACAGCGCTTAGCCAATGGGCTCAAGGCGGCGGTAGTGCACTAATGAACGTAACATCAGGTGAAGCAATCACTTGGATGGACGCATTCATTGGTAACATTCCAGGTTCTATCGGTGAAGTTTCAACGCTTGCACTTATGATTGGTGCAGCAATGATTGTTTACATGGGCATTGCGTCATGGCGCATCATTGCGGGTGTAATGATCGGTATGGTTGCAGTATCAACACTATTTAACGTGATTGGTTCTGACACTAATGCGATGTTCAGCATGCCTTGGCATTGGCACCTAGTTTTAGGTGGCTTCGCGTTCGGTATGTTCTTCATGGCGACTGACCCAGTATCAGCTTCATTTACCAATAAAGGTAAGTGGTGGTACGGCATCCTAATCGGCGCAATGTGTGTAATGATTCGTGTAGTTAACCCTGCATACCCAGAAGGCATGATGCTTGCGATTCTATTCGCAAACCTATTTGCTCCTCTGTTTGACCACGTTGTAATCGAGAAGAACATTAAGCGGAGACTAGCGCGCTATGGCAAGTAATAACGATAGCATTAAAAAGACGCTGTTTGTTGTTATCGCATTGAGCCTAGTGTGCTCAATCATCGTTTCAACAGCTGCAGTTGTTCTTAAACCTAAGCAACAAGCTAACGCAGTTCTGGATCAGCAAACTAAGATCCTTGAAGTTGCGGGCATTGAACTTGCGGGTAATATCCCAGCACTGTACGCAGAGAACATCGAACCTCGTCTAGTTGATTTCGCTACTGGCGATTTCGTTGACGGCGACGCTGCTGCATACGACCAACGTAAAGCGGCAAAAGATCCGGCTCAGTCAATCAAGCTTTCAGCTGAAGATGACATCGCTAAGATCATTCGTCGTGCTAACACGGGTACGGTATACCTAGTGAAAGATGGCGCTGAAACTTCTAAAGTTATCATCCCTGTTCACGGTAACGGTCTATGGTCAATGATGTACGCATTCGTTGCGGTAGAAACTGATGGCAACACAGTTTCTGGTATCACTTACTACGAGCAAGGTGAAACTCCTGGACTTGGTGGTGAAGTTGAGAACCCAACTTGGCGCGCTCAATTCGTTGGTAAGAAATTATTCGACGAAAACCACAAACCTGCTATCCAGGTTGTTAAAGGTGGCGCTCCTCAAGGTTCTGAGCACGGTGTAGATGGCCTTTCTGGTGCAACACTGACTAGCGTTGGTGTTCAACATACATTTGACTTCTGGTTAGGTGATATGGGCTTTGGTCCGTTCCTAGCAAAAGTTCGTGACGGAGGTCTGAACTAATGTCTAGTGCAAAAGAAATTAAAAAGAGCATCTTAGCGCCGGTGTTGGACAACAACCCAATTGCGCTACAGGTTCTTGGTGTGTGTTCTGCTCTTGCGGTAACCACTAAGCTAGAAACAGCATTTGTTATGACTATCGCGGTAATGTTCGTTACTGCTCTGTCTAACTTCTTCGTTTCTTTGATCCGTAACCACATTCCTAACAGTGTGCGTATCATCGTTCAGATGGCAATTATCGCATCACTAGTAATCGTGGTAGACCAAGTGCTTAAAGCATACCTATACGATATCTCTAAGCAGCTATCTGTATTCGTAGGCCTAATCATTACTAACTGTATTGTAATGGGTCGTGCTGAAGCATTCGCAATGAAGTCTGCGCCAATCCCATCTCTAATCGATGGTCTTGGTAACGGTCTTGGTTACGGTTTCGTTCTTATCACTGTTGGTTTCTTCCGTGAGCTTCTAGGCTCTGGCAAACTATTTGGTATGGAAGTACTACCTCTAGTGAGCAACGGTGGTTGGTATCAGCCAAACGGCTTGATGCTTCTAGCACCTTCTGCATTCTTCCTAATTGGTTTCTTGATTTGGGCAATTCGTGTGTTCAAACCAGAACAAGTAGAAGCGAAGGGGTAAGGTAGTCATGGAACATTATATTAGTCTGCTAGTTAAATCGATTTTCATCGAAAACATGGCGCTTTCTTTCTTCCTAGGTATGTGTACATTCCTAGCGGTATCTAAGAAAGTTAAAACTTCTTTTGGTCTTGGTGTTGCGGTAGTTGTAGTACTTACAATCGCTGTTCCTGTAAACAACCTTGTTTACACACACATCCTGAAAGAAAACGCGCTTGTTGAAGGTGTCGATTTAAGTTTCCTTAACTTCATCGCATTCATCGGTGTTATCGCGGCACTTGTACAAATCCTAGAGATGGTTCTAGACCGTTTCTTCCCACCTTTGTACAACGCACTAGGTATCTTCCTTCCACTGATCACAGTTAACTGTGCAATCTTTGGTGGTGTATCTTTCATGGTAACTCGTGACTACAACTTTGCTGAATCTGTTGTTTACGGCTTCGGTTCTGGTGTGGGTTGGATGTTAGCTATCGTTGCTCTTGCGGGTATCCGTGAGAAGATGAAGTACTCTGACGTACCTCCAGGTCTTCGTGGCCTTGGTATCACGTTCATTACTGTTGGTCTGATGGCGTTAGGCTTTATGTCTTTCTCTGGTGTTCAACTGTAGGGTAAGCACCCAGTAATAAGGAATAACAAATGTTTAGTATTATTCTTGGCGTAGCGATGTTTACCATTATTGTACTGGCTCTAGTACTAGTGATTCTTTTCGCTAAGTCTAAGTTAGTACCATCAGGTGACATCACTATTTCAGTAAACGGCGACCCTGAAAAGGCGATCGTTACTCAACCTGGTAGCAAGCTACTTGGTGCCCTGGCTGGCGCTGGTATCTTCGTATCTTCTGCTTGTGGTGGCGGTGGCTCTTGTGGTCAGTGTCGTGTAAAAGTTAAGTCTGGTGGTGGCGACATCCTTCCAACTGAACTTGATCACATCACAAAAGGTGAAGCTCGCGAAGGCGAACGTCTTGCATGTCAAGTTGCTATGAAAACTGACATGGAGATTGAACTAGACGAAGATATCTTTGGTGTTAAAAAGTGGGAATGTACTGTTATCTCGAATAACAACGAAGCTACTTTCATCAAAGAACTTGCTCTAGCGATCCCTGAAGGTGAAGAAGTTCCGTTCCGCGCGGGTGGTTACATTCAGATTGAAGCTGAACCACATCACGTGAAATACGCAGATTACGATATTCCTGAGGAATACCGTGGTGACTGGGATAAGTTCAACTTGTTCCGTTATGAGTCTATCGTTAAAGAGCATTCGATCCGTGCTTACTCTATGGCTTCATACCCAGAAGAGAAAGGCATCATCAAGCTTAACGTGCGTATCGCAACTCCGCCGCCAAACAACCCTGACGTAGCTCCTGGTGTTATGTCTTCATACATCTGGTCTCTTAAAGAAGGCGACAAATGTACTATTTCTGGTCCATTTGGTGAGTTCTTTGCTAAAGACACAGACAATGAAATGGTATTCATCGGTGGTGGTGCAGGTATGGCGCCTATGCGTTCTCATATCTTCGACCAACTTAAGCGTCTTAAGTCTACTCGTAAGATGTCTTACTGGTATGGCGCGCGTTCTAAGCGTGAGATGTTCTACATTGAAGATTTCGATGGCCTAGCGGCTGCAAACGAAAACTTCGTGTGGCACTGTGCACTGTCTGATCCTCAACCAGAGGACAACTGGGACGGTTACACTGGTTTCATCCACAACGTACTGTACGAAAACTACCTGAAGGATCACGAAGCTCCTGAAGATTGTGAGTACTACATGTGTGGTCCACCGATGATGAACGCTGCTGTTATCGGCATGCTGAAAGATCTTGGTGTAGAAGATGAAAACATCCTACTAGATGACTTCGGTGGTTAATCCACTTAAGTGATTGATATTATGGCTGACTCCTACGAGTCAGCCATTTGTTTTTCTAAGACAGCTTTTGACAACATACTGGCTTATATAAGAAAGAGTAAGGCATTCAAAATACCTATTTTTTACTCTTATTTTTCCTTATATAAATCCTCAACATTAGACAGGAGTAAGCAAGTGAGAATTTGGCTTGTTGCATTAACTTCTTTGATTTTTCTTGCGGGCTGTGAGCAGTCAAGAGAGCAAGTGCATTTGAGTGGCCCAACGATGGGCACGAGTTACAATATTAAATACATCAATGGTGATGAATTTCCTGAGTCTAATGAAGTTCATACAGAGATCGATCGTCTACTTGAAGAAGTAAACGACCAGATGTCGACTTACCGTGAAGATTCCGAATTAAGCCGTTTCAACCAGCATAAAGGTGCGGATGCGTTCGAAGTATCTGAGCAAACAGCGACGGTTGTGAAAGAAGCGATTCGTTTGAACGGTCTTACTGAAGGAGCTCTGGATGTAACGGTTGGTCCGTTAGTTAACTTATGGGGTTTTGGTCCTGAAGCTCGTCCTGAAGTTGTGCCATCAGATGAAGAGCTGGCGGCTCGCAAGGCTAAGATTGGTATCCATCATCTTAGTGTTGAAGGCAACATGTTGAAGAAAGACCTACCTAACCTGTATGTCGATCTATCCACGATTGCAAAAGGTTGGGGTGTTGACGTCGTCGCTGACTACCTTGATTCTATCGGTATTCACAACTACATGGTTGAAGTCGGTGGCGAAATTCGTCTGAAAGGTTTAAACCGTGAGAACGTGGGCTGGCGTATCGCGATTGAGAAACCAAGCGTTGATGAGCGTAATATCCAAGAGATCATCGAGCCGGGTGATATGGCTATCGCAACCTCTGGTGATTACCGTAACTATTTTGAACGTGATGGTGTTCGTTACTCACACATCATCAACCCTGAAACAGGAAAGCCTCTTCACCATAAAGTGGTTTCTGTGACTGTTTTAAACCCGTCTTCAATGACTGCAGACGGCTTATCTACGGGCCTTATGGTCTTAGGTGAGGAAAAAGGAATGGAAGTCGCAAACCAACATAACATCCCAGTGTTCATGGTGGTAAAAACAGCAGATGGCTTTAAAGAAATTGCTTCTGAAGCATTTAAGCCATACTTAGGTAAATAAGGTAAGCGAGATAATTATGAATACATTTCTGATTACATTTGGTGTTTTTCTTGCAGTAATCGCAGCGATGTCAATTGGCTACATTATCCAAAAGAAAGTTGTGAAAGGTAGCTGTGGCGGTTTGGGTGCTGTTGGTATTGATAAAGTATGTAACTGCCCTGAACCTTGTGACGCGCGTAAGAAGCGTGAAGCACGTGAAGCTTACCGTGAAGAGAAGCTGGCTGAGCGTCAACAAAAAGAAGCGGCTTGGAGTAAAGACCGTATCGCTTAATTGGTGACAGTCATAGGGGATAGAGTTATCTATGCCCTCAAATTGAAAAGCTCAAGATTATCGTCTTGAGCTTTTTTAGTTTTGAGGTCTAGCAATTAATCTTGGTATACCAAAAATGGAAACAGAGGCGAATGACTATTGTTCGATTTGCATGCTGTTACGCGCAAACACTAGTTGGTTTCTACCTTGCTCTTTTGCCGTATAAAGAAGCTCATCAGCGGCTTTGATCTGCTCATCTAGCTTCGCGTCTAAATCGGTTACGCCGATACTGATACTGACCTTGATTCTTTGAGAGTCATGCTCAACAACATGGCTTTCAATGGCTTCTCTCATGGACTCTAAGTTGTCAACAAAGCTCTCAAACGAACCACACGACTGAATACAAAATTCTTCGCCACCGAAGCGTACAGCAACATCATCTTTAAAATGGTCTTTGATGATCTTGCCGACTTCCACGAGGACTGCATCACCACCATCGTGACCGTAGGTGTCGTTCACTTTCTTGAAGAAGTCGATATCCATCATGGCTATACTGCGCTGCTCACAACCTTTACATGTTTGATTGAACAGGTAACGACGGTTCCATAAGCCAGTAAGAGCATCCTCGTTGGCATGTCGAAATAGCTCGTTGGCCGCTTCTTTCATATCAAGCAGTTGATGGATACGGCAAAAAAATTCTTCTTGGTTAAAAGGCTTGTAAAGGAAGTCGTTAGCCCCCGCTTTAAGGAATCGAGCTGTCATGGTGCGATCATCGCTGCCTGATAACCCTAGAATAGCCAACTGGTTTCTGTCGTGATCGCGTCGTATCTCACGGATCATCGCTATACCGTCTTTCTTCGGCATATCATGGTCTGTAACAACGAACGTAATATCGGGATCGTTATGAAGGAGCTTTAATGCTTGTTCGCCATCTTCGGCTTGGATAGTTTGGATATATTGGTGTTCTAGAAGTTGAGCTATGTAACGGCGAACGACCGCTGAATCATCGACAACCAATGCTTTGTGATGGCGATTATTCGAAATTCTTTGAACCAGGGGAAGTAGGTAGCTTACTGATGACATACTGTCTTTAAGTATGTAATCGATAACGCCTTTGGCTAGGACTTGCTCTCGCAGTTGATTGTCGAACATCCCGGTCAGGACAATGATTTTCTGTTGATAGCCTAAGACGAGATCAATGATCTCACCGTCTTGCCCGTCAGGTAAGCAGTAATCTAATACGGCACACAAGAAATCCGTCTCTTGTTCCAAGATGTTTTTTGCTTCTGCAATCGATTCAGCAACTGCTACCTCATAACCGCTATTTTTCAGCTGTTGGTACAGGTAGTTGCGAAATGCTCGGCTATCTTCCACTACTAGTATTTTTTCACTCACAAGCGATCCCTACTTATAGACTAAATACTCGTTAACAATAGTATCAGAAGAGCTCATGGCTATTGAAGAGAAACCTCTTTAGCTGGACTCGAGATCGTTTTAAATCTGATAATAATTGGATTATACTGTTTATAGATACAGTTGTAAGGTCGAGTGATTCCTAGATGTGTAGCGCGGGTGAAGAGAAAGTAAGAAAAATAATTCATGTTGATATGGATTGTTTTTACGCGGCTGTAGAAATGCGTGATAACCCTGCTTACCGAAATCGCCCGTTAGCTGTTGGTGGGCATGAAAAGCAACGCGGCGTTTTGAGCACCTGTAATTATGAAGCCCGCAAGTTTGGTGTTCGCTCTGCAATGCCTACCGGAAAGGCCCTACAGCTTTGTCCTAATCTATTGGTTGTGCCGGGAAGAATGTCGGTCTATGTCGAGATATCTAAAAAGATCCGTGAAATCTTCTCTCGATACACATCAATCATTGAACCACTTTCCTTGGATGAAGCTTTCCTTGATGTCACCGATTCTAAGCGGTGTCACGGTTCAGCAACACTTATTGCCGAGTCTATTCGCCGTGATATTTGGAACGAACTAAACCTGACAGCTTCTGCAGGAATTGCACCGATTAAATTCTTGGCGAAAGTGGCCTCAGATCTGAATAAGCCCAATGGTCAGTTTGTTATCCCTCCACAAGACGTGCAATCAGTGATCGATGAGCTACCACTTGAAAAGATTCCCGGTGTCGGCAAAGTGAGCATAGAAAAGCTGCACCAAGCGGGTTTCTTTACTTGTAAGGATATCAAAGAGTCTGACTATCGAGACCTGCTACTCAAGTTTGGCCGTCAAGGTGCATCACTCTGGAAGCGCAGTCATGGCATTGATGATCGAGAAGTTATCATCGAGCGCGAGCGAAAATCGGTAGGCGTAGAGCGCACCTTCACTCAAAATATTTCAACTTACGCTGAATGTTGGCAGGTAATCGAAGACAAGCTATTTCCTGAACTCGAGACTCGCTTAGAAAAGGCTAGTCCAAGCAAAGCGATCATCAAGCAGGGCATTAAGCTCAAGTTCGCCGATTTTCAACAAACCACGATTGAGCACATCCACGCCTCTCTCGATCGTGAACACTTCAAAGAGCTGCTTAGTGAAATACTGAAAAGACAACAAGGGCGAGAGATACGCCTACTTGGTTTAAGTGTAATGCTGCAACCCAAAGACCAAATGCGTCAGTTGAGCTTCTTTTAAAGATAATGAGTGAGATGAATACCGACTACGCTTCATAGCCTAGTCGGTTTTTTATAAGTAAGAATTACCTAGGAAGTTGTTTTACTCGCGCTAAGGTATCACTGAACGGTTGCTGCTCTAGCTTGCCGTAACCGACCATTTTACTGGCTTTGAGTTTGGTTGAAAGCGGGGTGGCGATTCCACATAAGAAGCGAGTAATTGCCTCGTCGGTAATCAGTTGTTGGCTAGCCGAAATAAACTCATGTATCCATGTCATCACCGTCTCATCATCGATAGGTTCAACATCAACGGTTGGTAAGATTGCCACTTCTCCTCGACATACAGAGCAGTGACCGCAGTTTGTTGGTGCTTTATCATCGGCAAAATAACTCGCAAGGCGTGAGCTTAGGCAAGTATCCGCCTCAAAGAAATTCAGCATTTGGTTAAGGCGGTTTATCTCGCTGTTTTCTTTTGCTTTAAACAACTCAGTTAGACGCTCTGACAGTTGCATCATATCTTCAGAAGTATTGTGGATCGCGTAGACATCGGTGATCTGCTTGCTTTCTAGTTCAATCCAACCTTGTTCATTGAAGTAGTCGATAGCCGCAATCACACGCTGACGATCGGCTTGGAAGTGTGTCCAAAGCGCATCGAAGTCGACTTGGCACCACACTCTTGCTTGAGGAGAGCATTGGAAAATCGCTTCGACAAATTGACGACGTTCACTTTGAAATTGCTCTGTGATCTGCTGTTTCGGACGAATGAACTTAAATTTGTAGTCTGCGAAGTAGCTGTACTTGGGCTCAATCACACCTTCAATTTCGAGATACACCAGTAGTGTTTTTAGCGGTAACTGACGAATGTTGGATTCACGTGATAGTTGATTAAGCATGATCTCCCATTGATTCGAGCCAGAAGCGCCAATGTTTTGATTTTCGTAGATCTCTTTTAATACCGCTTGGATCGATATGTTGTCTGGCGTATCACCAAAAACGAAGTTCTCGAGTGTGCTTAAACCGTGTTTGTTAGCCAGTAAAATACATTCAGACGCTTGCCCATCTCGACCAGCTCTGCCGATCTCTTGTGAGTAGTTTTCGTTCGATTTTGGTAAGTCAAAGTGAATCACTCGGCGAATGTTGGACTTATCCACGCCCATACCAAACGCGATAGTTGCGACGATACAGCTCACGTCATCATTCATGAATTGGTGTTGAATAGCATCTCTATTTTCAGGCTTAAGACCCGCATGGTAAGCCACTGCATTAACGCCAGCATTGCGAAGCTGCTGAGCCACCATCTCTGCCGTTTGTTGAAGGGTGACATAAACAATAGTCGGAGCGAGAGAAGCTTGGTTAACCACATTGCATAAGGTTTCTAGCTTACTGGTTTGTTCACAAGGTTGAATCGACAGATCGAGATTTTGACGATAGAAACCCGTAACCACAACGCGCTCCTCATCAATTTCAAACTTTGACTTCATATCTTGGATAACCGCTGTAGTCGCAGTGGCTGTCAGTAGTAGAACCTGAGGAATATTGAGCTGTTTTTGGTATTGAGGAAGCTTCAGGTAGTCGGGTCTGAAGTTGTGTCCCCATTCTGAAATACAGTGCGCTTCATCGACCACAAGCAGTGAGATCGACACTTGGGAGATAAACTGACGAAAGCGTTCGTTCTTCAAGCGCTCGACGGAGATCATGAGGATCTTGGTGTCACCGTTACGCACTGACTGCATAACCTGTTGTGTGGTTTGTCGGTCTTGGCTTGATTCGATTGCCGCTGCGCTAATGCCTTTACTGTGCAGGAAAGCGAGTTGGTCTTTCATCAAGGCTAACAGTGGCGATATCACCAAGGTTAAGTGCGGTAACTCTAATGCTGGTAATTGATAGCACAGCGATTTACCTGAGCCTGTCGGGAATATCGCGGCAGTCGAGTGACCAGATAGAACGTTATCAATGACTTGCTTTTGCCCATTGCGCAGTGAGTCGAATCCGAATACTTGTTTTAGCTTCTGCTCAATCATTTATGTTCTACCTGAGTTATTAAGTGTCGTATTGATGCTAAAGCGGGCGCCCATTCATGATAGCGTCGCTTGATGAATCAAATGTCTTGCACCTGATTGTACCTAATTCTATTCTGTAGCTCCTATAGAAAAGCACCCCAATAGTATGAATAAGTCTGAGCTTCGCCAAATAATCATAGAGCAACTTGAATCCCGATTACGTATCGCACAATCTGCTACTCAACGCGCTATTGATGCTGCGACAGATGAAGAGACAGTGCCTGAACATAAGTACGATACATTGGCATTAGAAGCTTCGTATCTCGCCCATGGTCAAGCGGTGAGGGTACAAGAGTGTGAAGACGATATTCAGTGTTATCGTAACTTAGTGTTGCGTGATAGTGAGAAGGTTACGGTGAGCAGTTACGTTGTGGTCATTGACGAGCATGATCAATATAAACACTTTTTTATGGGGCCGAGAGTCGGCGGACTTTCTGTCACGTGGAATGAGAATGAGATTGCCATCGTGACGGCAAATGCACCTTTTGGCCAGGCTCTAATGGGTAAAGAAGTTGGTGATGAGATTGAGTTTAAGGTCGCAGATAAACAGTTTTGCTACGAAGTTATCTCTATCGACTAACTAACTGACTAATAGATATAAAACGTTTCTCTGACAAAGGAGCATATACCAAGGGTATAGTAATCTGTCAGATTGATGAGAGGATGTTATGAAAAACAATGTATTAATTGCATCACTAACAGCGGTTATCGCTGTTGTGAGCTTGCCAACGTTTGCTGCTCAGTGTCGAGTTGATTTGAAGAATGAACTACGAATTGATGACCAAAAAGTCGAAATCCATCAAGTGAATGGTGATACGGCCGTTTTTGATGATAACAACGACCTCTATATTCATGGTGAGAAGGTTGAGCTTGATGCCGACCAACAAGCGGCGATTGAGAAATATCGCGAAAACATGAGTGAGTACTTACCTCGAGCGAAACAAATGGCCAACGATAGCTTAGCGTTAGCCAATGACGTGATTGATGATATCGCGGCTAGCCTGGATTCACCTGAGTCATTTGATAATGTAAAAGAATCAATGAAAACCTACTTTGCAGAACTGGAAGCGCGTTATTACAAAGATGGCGAATTAGTGTTGCCTGCAGAAAGCTTTGATTCGATGGCCAATGGCTGGTCTGAAGATTTCGAGAAGGCGAAAGAAATCTTTAACCAAGAATTTATCTCTAGCGCTTTTAATGCGATGTCAGAAAAAATGAAACAAGACGGTGGCCTAAACCTGACTGAACTGGCTGACAGTATGGCTGAATTAAAGCTGAAAGTTGAAGAGCGAATGAAAGAACACTCTCAACAAGTACAGGAGGAAGCGAATGAGTTCTGTGATTCACTTGATGAGATGGCAGAACAAGAGCAAGAACTGCATGAAATCATTCCGAACTTAAAAGATTACCAAGTCTTCACAATTTAATTCGAGTCTAGTGATGAATAGTAAGAGCACCGGTCGGTGCTCTTTTTGTTTGTATAAATGGAACCACACGGCGAGTATTTATCTCAATTCAATCCATTTCCTTCTTAAGCCTACTGCTTCGCTTTGTTGCTTATAATTGAACGATAAGACTGGTTTTTTGTTAATTTTGTTGTTCTAAATAGCGCATTGATTGTAAAAATCAGAGAATTGTTCATTTATTGGTTGTGCCTATCATTGCTTTTTATTACTGTACTTCTCAACTAGTTCACTGATTTTTAATGCGGGCGATATGGACCAACAATCTTCCTCTTCAAGAGAGCACTTTAGCTCTCGTTTAGGTTTTATTTTAGCAGCGGCTGGTGCAGCGGTTGGCTTGGGTAATATTTGGGGTTTCCCGACTCAAGTTGCTAGCAACGGTGGTGGCGCTTTCCTTTTAGTCTATTTGATCATGATCTTCGTGGTTGCTTTCCCTATGTTGGTGGTTGAGATGGCTATAGGCCGTCACGGCCAAGCAAACCCAGTTGATAGCATGCGATCTTTGACGACAAACCCTTTGGGTAAGAAAGTCGGTGAGTTTGTCGGTTGGGTTGGACTGAGTGTACCAAGCGCAGTGTTGGCGTTTTACAGTATTGTTGCTGGCTGGTTGATCTGTTTCCTAATTGGTGCGGTCGCGGATCTTATCGGCCTAGAAGCGATTGCTGATTGGTTTAAGGGCTTCAGTGTTGAGCGCAACGTATTTGGTACCGTCGCGTTCTATGTACTGACTATCTTGATTGTGCAGGGCGGTGTTAAGCAAGGCATCGAGAAATGGTCGACTCGTTTGATGCCTGCGCTGTTTGTTTTATTTGGCTTATTGTTTGTTTACATCATGACGCAATCTGGCGCGATGGAAGGCCTAAAACATTACCTTATTCCAGACTTTGAGAAAGTGTGGGATAGAAAACTGATTCTGGCGGCAATGGGACAGGGGTTCTTCTCACTCACTATTGGCGGTTGCTCGATGTTGGTTTATGGCTCTTACTTAAGCAAGAAAGAGAACCTACCAAAAATGGCGATGAACGTAACTCTGGTGGATACTGCTGTCGCTTTTATTGCTGGATTAGTGGTGATGCCAGCAATGTTTGTTGCGATGCAAAAAGGCGTTCAAATCTACGCTGAAGACGGCTCACTATTAAGCTCTGACACTCTAGTATTCACGGTTTTGCCGTTGATGTTTGATAGTTTAGGTGTGCTTGGACAGATCTTTGCGATTGTGTTCTTTTTACTACTAACGATTGCTGCACTGACTTCTTCGATTTCGATGCTTGAAGGCCCGGTTGCGCTAGTGAGTGAGCGTTTCAATACTAGACGAACGCCAACAAGCTGGGTGATTGGTGGTGCTATCGCGCTGTTTAGTGTGGTGATTGTTTACAACTTTGCTGCGATGTTTGGCATGGTAGCGATGATTGCAACTCAGTATCTTCAACCAGTCGCTGCACTGATGTTCTGTGTGTTTGGTGGTTGGGTATGGAGCCGAGCTTCAAAAGTGAAAGAGCTTGAACAAGGCAGTCCTGATTTTCAACTTGGTTGGTTTGGTAAGGTTTGGCCAATGTATGTGAAGTTTGTGTGCCCAATTTTGGTAGCAACGGTTATCTGGGCATCTTTCGGTTAATGCAGAACCCTATCTGGGCTTTTTGAAATTACCTCCTCTGAACTTGAAATATTAAGCACAAAGCCACTCATAAAGAGTGGCTTTGTTGTTTTTATATAAAGCTTAGTGGCACGAAATATAAAGCTATAGCGGCACGAACAAGATAGAAAAAAGGCGCTGAACATAATATTCAGCGCCTTTGCATTGTTCGTTAAGCAATCGTGATTACTTAATTTCCATACCTTGAGCTTGCAAGTCCGCATGGTAAGAAGAACGTACAAACGGGCCACACGCTGCGTGAGTAAAGCCTAGCTCTAGAGCAATCTCTTTCAGCTCATCGAACTCAGAAGGCGGCACGTAGCGTTCTACTGGTAAGTGGTGACGGCTTGGTGCTAGGTATTGACCTAGTGTCAGCATAGTCACACCATGTTCGCGAAGGTCTTTCAGTACTTGAACGATCTCTTCTTTTGTCTCGCCAAGACCCATCATCACACCTGATTTTGTTGGGATATCAGGGTGCTGCTCTTTGAATTTCTTCAGTAGATCAAGAGACCACTTGTAGTTCGCACCTGGACGCGCTTTACGGTATAGACGTGGCGCTGTCTCTAGGTTGTGGTTGAAAACATCTGGCGGGTTGTCTTTCATTAGGTCAAGCGCAACGTCCATACGACCGCGGAAGTCTGGAACCAGTGTTTCGATACGAATATTTGGGTTGAGTTCGCGAATCTCACGGTTACAGTCAGCAAAGTGCTGAGCACCGCCGTCACGCAAGTCATCACGGTCAACTGAAGTGATTACAACGTACTTCAGTTTCATGTCTTGAATTGTTTTAGCCAGTTTCTTCGGCTCTTCAGCTTCAGGAGCAACAGGACGACCATGGGCAACATCACAGAACGGGCAGCGACGAGTACAGATAGCGCCAAGAATCATAAACGTTGCCGTACCGTGGTTGAAACACTCGGCTAGGTTAGGGCAAGACGCTTCTTCACAAACTGAGTGCAGGTTGTTTTTACGCATTGCTGATTTGATTTCTTGAATACGATGGCTGTCTGAAGGAAGTTTAATCTTCATCCATTCAGGCTTACGTAGAACTTCTTTCTGTTCAGCAGGCATATTCTTTACGGGAATTAATGCCATTTTGTCAGCGTCACGATATTTAACGCCTTTTTCCATTTGGATTGGTTTGCTCATGATTTTATGCTTCTGCTGTAATGTTACTGGTGGCTTGAATGTCTACTTGGTCATAGCCGAGTAGCTCTACGAGCTCTTGTATTAACTGTTGCTCAACGTTTTCTAGTTCACTTGGTCCGCCGAGTTGGCTTACCTGCGCCATTTCCATACCTTGGTAACCACATGGGTTAATACGTAGGAATGGAGACAGGTCCATATCGACGTTGAGTGCTAACCCGTGGAACGAGCAGCCACGTCGAATACGTAATCCAAGTGAACAGATTTTCTTGCCATCGACATAAACACCAGGAGCGTCAGGTCGGGCAGCTGAATCTATATTGTAAGCTTTCAGAGTATTGATTACGAGGTTCTCGATATGAGTAACCAAATCACGTACTCCGAATTTCTTGCGGCGGATGTTAATCAGAAAGTAAGCCACTAATTGGCCTGGGCCGTGGTAAGTCACTTGGCCACCGCGATCGCTTTGTATTACAGGGATATCACCGGCATTTAATACATGCTCAGCTTTGCCTGCTTGTCCTTGAGTGAAGACAGGGTTGTGTTCAACCAACCAAACTTGGTCTAGGTCTTCTTCCGTGCGTTCGTCTGTGAACTTATGCATGGCTTTCCATACAGGTTCGTAATCCTGACGGCCTAATTTTTTTACGATTAGCTTATTTTGCAAAGCTGCACTCCCTCAAGGATTAATAAAGTGAACGCATTATAAACGCGAAACATGATTCTAACTACAGACGGACTGCAAGGTTTTTCAACTTTCTTTGTATTTATTGAAAATTAAGTTGAATGAATTTGAGCTAGATAGGGCGCTTTAAACAAAAACAGCGGCAATAAGCCGCTGTTTTTCATGTGTAATCGGAGATTACAGAACCATACGAACGATTTCGATCTCGCCCAGTTCTTTATAAAGAGTTTCTACTTGCTCAATTGAAGTCGCAGTAATATTGATAGAAACAGAGTGGTAGTTACCTTTCGCACTTGGTTTTAGCGTTGGGCTGTAGTCACCAGGAGCATGACGCTGGATCACTTCTAGTACTAGCTCAGTCAGTTCTGGCTTAGCGTGGCCCATTACTTTGTAAGTGAATGAACAAGGGAACTCTAAGAGGTCTTTTAGTTTTGCATCAGAATTGATGTTCATGATTAGCTCCAAAAGGCTAGACTCTCGCAAATTGGCGAAATGTCGATAAAAAGCGTGTTCGGTCAACAGACACGAGTAATAAGGCGGAATATTACGTGTAAATATCACCGAACTCAAGATCAACAAAAGCCGCACATGGCGGCTTTTGGTTCGCTAATGAGTAAATCATGAACTTACTCATTAGGTTAGCTATACAACAAGCTTGGGTTTTACCTAGAACAAACCTTTTGCTTGTTTAGAATAAACCCTTGAACAGAAGAACTAGGTAGTCCCATAGACGGCTGAATAGGCTGCCTTGGTCTACATCTTCAAGTGCTAGTAGTGGGTATTCAGCAACGTCTTCACCGTCTACTTGGTAGAATAGTTTACCAACTACATCGCCTTTGCTGATTGGCGCTTCTAGCTCTTTCTCAAGAACGAAGCTTGCCTTCAGGTTCTTAGCTTGACCACGAGGTAGCGTTACGAAAGTATCTTCGTCGACACCCAGTGCAACTGTGTCCTTGCTACCCATCCAGATCTTCTCTTCTACGAAGGTTTCACCGGCTGTGTGTGGTGCCACTGTTTCAAAGAAGCGGAAGCCGTAGCTAAGCAGTTTTTTGCTTTCTGTTTTACGAGCATTCGCATTCTTGGTACCCATAACTACAGCCACTAGGCGCATTTTGCCTTCTGTCGCTGAGCTTACTAGGCTGTAACCTGCATTGCTTGTGTGGCCCGTTTTGATGCCATCAACGTTCATGCTCTTATCCCATAACAGACCGTTACGGTTGTATTGGGTGATGCCGTTGTATGTGAATTTCTTCTCTGAGTAGATACGGTACTCGTCTGGTACGTCGCGAATCAGCGCCTGACCAAGTAGCGCCATATCGTAAGGCGTTGAGTATAGGTTCGGGTTGTCTAGACCGTGCACGTTAGCAAAGTGCGTGTCTTTCATGCCGATAGAGCTTGCCCAAGCGTTCATTAGGTCAACGAATGCATCTTCAGAGCCAGCGATGTGTTCAGCCATAGCAACACATGCGTCGTTACCTGATTGAATGATGATACCGCGGTTTAATTCTTCAACTTTAACCGTAGTGCCCACTTCAACGAACATCTTAGATGAATCTGGGAAGTTTTTAGCCCAAGCATTTTCACTGATTACAACATCGTCGTTTAGGTTGATGTTGCCACGGTCGAGCTCTTGGCCGATCACGTAGCTCGTCATCATCTTGGTTAAACTTGCTGGAGAAAGCTGAGTATTCATCTCTTTCTCTGCTAGTACTTTGCCTGAATGGTAATCCATCAGAACAAAACCTTTAGCGGCGATTTGAGGAGCATCAGGAACAACAATAGGAGCGGCGAATGACGATGTAGCTATCGTTGCAGAAAGAGCAACAGAAGTAGCAAAAATCGATTTAACAAGTTTATTAGATTTAATCATTTTAAATGCAATTATTTGGTGAACTATTCATATATTAACAGAATCACTCTGTCACACCAGAGCGCTGATTACCAGAAGTAACTGTTAGATTAATTAGCGAGTTAGGGTGTGTTTTTTTATATAAGCTGACGGGTAACCCATTAGCTTAACTTGTTCTAATTTCTCTTGAGTCAGAGCATAGTCATGAAATGGCCCAATCATCAGACGGTAGTTGTCATCATTTGGCTGCAAGAACGTTGCTACTTCTAGCTTTTCGGCTAGATCTTTCGCTAACTTTTCGGTCCTATCTTCATGTGGAGATGTTGCGACTTGAATAATAAATTGCGGTAAAGCAGCCTTTTTATTTGCGTCGGTTGGCATAGCCACAGTAATGACTTCAATCTCAACATTTGCCGTGCCGGTTCTCAACACATCGAGCTTGTAAGCTGCCGCATAACTAAGGTCAATGATTCGGCCTTCATGGAATGGGCCGCGGTCATTGATACGAACAATTGTCGTTTTGTTGTTGTCAGTATTCGTCACTTTTACATAGCTTGGAATTGGCAATGTTTTGTGCGCCGCAGACATCGAATACATGTCATAGATCTCGCCGTTAGACGTTAAGTGACCATGAAATTTCTTACCGTACCAAGAGGCTTTGCCTTTCTCAGTAAACCCTTCGGTCTTCTTTACGATCTTGTAGTCTTCGCCACGTAAAGTGTAATCCGTGTTACCACCTAAACTATAAGGTTCATACTGAGGGTGAGCATCCTCGAGATGCTCTACTGAGATAGGTGCGTCTGGTGCAATATCTGAATCAATATCGTAGCGGCCTGTTGGCTGCTTTGAAGAACAACCATTGATTAAAATCGCTAGCCCTAAGATAGAGGCTATTTTTTTGATTGGCAGCTCATCAACCAAGGATGCTTTTTTTGGAAACGTTGTAATAGACATCGATTAGGTCGCCTTTGAGAATGCTTTTCTGTGTGTATGGATCGACATTAAAATACCAAAACCAGCCATAAGGGTAACCATTGAAGTACCACCATAACTGACTAAAGGAAGAGGAACACCAACCACAGGTAGAATGCCACTTACCATGCCAATGTTTACAAAAATATAAACGAAGAAGCTCAGTACAATACTGCCGCCCATCATTCGACCGAATGCGGTTTGAGCTTGGCTCGCAAGCACTAAGCCACGTCCAATAATAAACAGGTAGATAGCAAGCAAGAACAAGATACCAATCATGCCCCACTCTTCGGCGATGACCGCAAAAATGAAGTCGGTGTGGCGCTCTGGAATGAATTCTAATTGAGATTGAGTGCCTTGCAGCCAACCTTTTCCTGATATACCACCCGAACCTATCGCAATCTTACTTTGAATGATGTGGTAACCCGCACCTAATGGATCTGATTCAGGATCAAAGAGGGTTCTTACACGTACCTTTTGATATTCACGCATCAAGAAGAACCATAGGATTGGGATAAATGCCCCTAATGCGATTGCGGCGCTAGCAATGATTTTCCAACTGATACCAGCCAGGAATATCACGAAGATACCAGATGCGGCGATAAGGATAGATGTACCTAGGTCAGGCTGCTTTGCGATTAGAATCGTCGGTACAAACACCATCACTAGCGAGATCGCTAATGTTTGGAATGTTGGTGGAAGTGAGCGCTTACCGATAAATCGTGCCAGCATCAAAGGCACCGCGAGCTTTAATAGCTCTGACGGTTGGAATCGAACAAAGCCGAAGTTTAACCAACGCTGGGCGCCTTTAGAGGCTTCACCAAAGAACAACACGCCCAATAGCAAGATGACACCACCTACAAATAGCAGTGGTGCCAAGGTTTCATAAGTACGAGGTGAGATTTGCGCTAGGAAGATCATCACACCTAAAGACAGAGCCATGCGCATCGCCTGGCGGTCCATCATCGCAAGGCTTTGTCCGCTTGCGCTGTACATGATCAGCAGGGCAAAGCCCATTAAAACCAGAATGCCAAGCAAAAGCGGCAGGTCGATATGCAGCCTTTCGAATAGGGCTCTATTTCGTCCAGTTGAAGGATCAAGTTTCATTATTTAATTGGCTCACTTTGATAATCTTCTGCAAGGATAATATGGTCTAAAATCCTTCTTACTACTGGGCCGCCGTTAGAAGAACCGCCACCTGCGTTCTCTAGAACGATAGTCACGACGGCTTCAGGATCTTCAAAAGGCGCGTAACCCGTAAAGAGGGCGTGATCGCGTAAGTGCTCTGCGATTTCATCCGCGTTGTACTCTTCATCTTCTTTTAAGCCGAATACCTGCGCGGTACCCGATTTACCAGCGGTTTGGTAAGACATTTTCTGGAATGAACGTCTTGCCGTGCCTTTTTTACCGTGGTTAGCCAGCCTCATACCTTCCTGAGCGATATCCCAATACTTCTTCTTAACCCCGGTTAGCGGTGGGTAAGTTTCAATGTCCGACATGATTTGTTCATCGAATGGACGACCGTTATCAATGGTTGAACGAAGTAGGTGAGGTGCGGTTACTTCACCTTCATTGACCAAAACTGATGTGGCTTTTGCAATCTGCATGGGTGTTGCAGTCCAGTAGCCCTGTCCAATACCAACTGGAATAGTATCACCTTGATACCAAGGCACACGGTGTCTGGCCATCTTCCAATCACGAGTTGGCATATTGGCTTTGCTTTCTTCGTAGATATCGATGCCAGTATAATCACCAAAGCCGAACATCATCATCCATTTGGATATGCGATCAATGCCGAGATCATAAGCAATTTGGTAAAAGAAGGTATCCACCGACTCTTCAATCGCTTTTTCTATATCCACGACACCGTGTCCCCAACGCAACCAGTCACGGAATGGTCTCGTTTTTGAGTTTGGTATCTTCCAATAGCCTGGGTCATTGCGCGTAGTGTTTGGTGTAATAACACCTTCTTGCAGAGCAGCAACAGCAATGAAGGGTTTGATCGTCGATGCTGGTGGGTAAATCCCTAGCGTGGCACGGTTAACCAAAGGGCGGTTTTTGTCTTGAAGTAGCGCGTTATAGCCTTTAGACGAGATACCATGCACGAATGCGTTTGGGTCGTAGCTTGGGCTCGATACCATGGCTAACACGCCATTGTCTTTCGGATCGAGAACGATAGCTGAACCACGGCGGCCATCAAGTAACTTATGTACGTATAGCTGTAGCTTGATATCTAAGTTAAGTACGATATCTTTGCCTGGAACCGAAGGGACAAATTTGAGGGTACGAATCACTCGTCCACGACTGTTAACTTCGACTTCTTGGTAGCCAGCTGTACCGTGCAACATATCTTCGTAATAACGCTCAATACCCAACTTACCGATATCACGTGTAGCTTGGTAATTGGCGTCTTTTTCTTCTCGCATCAAGCGCTGCATATCACGGTCATTGATGCGCGATACATAGCCTATTACGTGAGTGAGCACATCACCGTAAGGGTAGAAACGCTTCAAAGTTCCCGTAACTTCAACACCTGGGAATTTGTGTTGGTTTACAGAGAAGACGGCAACTTGTTCTTCAGACAGTTGATTAAGAATAGGTACTGATTTAAAGCGTCGTGAATTACGACGATCACGATTAAAGCGCTCGATACGCTCTGGCGGGATCTCAATTAATGCTTGCAGACGAGCAAGCGTGTCATCCATATCTTTAATTTTTTCGGGTATGATTTCTAGATTGAAAACAGGACGGTTTTCGGCAAGAAGTATACCGTTGCGATCGTAAATCAAACCACGGTTAGGGGCGATCGGAACGACCTTGATACGGTTGTCGTTAGAACGAGTTTTATAGTCTTGGTATTGATTGACCTGAATGTTGTACAGGTTAACAACCAACATCGACATCATGACTATGATCCCCGCAAACGCAACAAAAGCACGGCTAGTAAATAGTCGTGCTTCTGCTTTGTAATCGCGGATTTGGCTACGTTTACGTAACATTAACGCTTATTCTCGATGATAAGGGTGGTTAGCAGTGATGCTCCAAGCTCGATACAAGCTTTCAGCCATGATAACGCGTACTAATGGGTGAGGGAGAGTAAGCGCAGACAGAGACCAACTTTGGTCTGCGGCCGCTTTACATGCAGGTGCTAATCCTTCAGGCCCGCCAATTAGGATAGATACGTCACGTCCATCCAGCTTCCAACTTTCTAATTGCTCAGCAAGTTGAGGTGTATCCCACTTTCTACCTGGGATATCGAGCGTGACAATACGGTTGCCTTTTGGAACTGCAGCCAGCATCGCTTCACCTTCTTTTTGAAGAATGCGTGCAATATCTGCATTTTTACCGCGCTTTCCTGCAGTAATTTCAATGAGCTCTAATGGCATATCGTGAGGGAAGCGGCGTTTGTATTCTTGAAACCCTTCTTCAACCCACTTTGGCATTTTTGTGCCAACTGCGATTAACTGGATCTTCAAAGCTTAGCCCCAAAGTTTTTCTAGTTGGTACAGCTCACGATGCTCTTCTTGCATAACGTGAAGCATGCTTGTGCCCATATCTAGAACAACCCATTCACCTTCTTGCTGACCGTCCATACCTAGAGGTTGCATACCCGCTTTACGCACTTCATCAGCAACATGCTGTGCAATAGAGGCAACATGGCGTTTAGAGGTGCCAGTACAAACAATCATGTAATCAGTAACGCTTGATTTGCCTTCTACATCGATAGTTACAATCGATTCTGCTTTCATGTCGTCGGCTTTGTCTGCAAGAAAATCTTTTAGTTCTTCACGTAACACTGGGTGTTCCTTTAATCTGAATTTAGCTTTGTTTAGGGCTTGTTGACCCTAGAATATAACACGCTTTTATGCGTGGAATGGTATTGAAGCTGAAGGGATACAAAACTCTACGCTTAACTGATGAATTAGTGGCCAAGGCGACTGCTCATATTGAGTTTTTGTCATCAATTCAGCTTGAGTGAGCAACGCGAACAAAGAGTGTAATTGAGAAATCGAAACTCTTGTTAGCGCGGCGTTATAAAGAGGCTTTTTAGATTGCCAGATACGGTGTTTTTCGAAGACCTGACCAATCGGCATCTGTTTCATTTGTTGCTGCATTTGTAATAGCAGAGCAAGCTCTCGTTGTATGCTACGTAATAAAATGACGGGTTCGACACCTTCAGCTTCTAGCTGACGCAGGATTCGTTGTGCTCGGTTACCTTTGCCTGCCAATAACGCATCACTCCAATGGAATGGAGTAAAATGGTTGTGTCGACTCAGCGATTCTTCTAAGCGTACTAACGTGAGTTTTCCATCTGGGTATTGGAGAGCCAGTTTTTCTAGGCTTTGGGTGAGAGCAAATAGATTACCCTCATGCCATTGCGCCAGCATTTGAATCGCTTCAGGGTCTGGCGTTAAACCGATTTGACGGCAACGCGCTTGGACAAACTGAGGTAACCGACTGACATCTGGCGTTAGGCAACTGACCCAGTGACCCTGATTCGAAAGAGCCTTAAACCACTTAGCGCTTTCTTGAGCTTTGGTGAGCTTAGTGCCCACCAAGATTAACAAGATATCACTGTGGATATGCTCGGAGATTGCGAGTAGCTCTTTCGCTATTGCGGCATTGACGCCTGACTCTGGCAGTTCAAGCTCGATGACCTGACGGCTAGAGAATAGGCTCAGTGCTTGAGTGCAGTCGTAGACTTGATTCCAGTCGAGACTGCTATCAATCGCAAAGCGGTGACGTTCTTCAAAGCCTTGCTGTTTTGCAGCCTTTTGAATCGCTTCTCGGCTCTCTTGCAACAGTAGCGGTTCGTTACCAAAAATTAGGTAAACATTACTCAACTGTTTAATAAGTTGCTCTGATAAGCGGTCAGCAAAAATACGCATCAAATAAACCTATTACTCAGCCGAATCGCTAAGTATTGGTTGTTCTTCTGAAGCTGGTACGATCTCAACATTCTTGATGTTGTATTGCTTTTCGAGTTCTTTCACTTGAACGTGCTCTAGTGCATCTAGGTCCATGCTATCAGCTGCAATGTTCGCTTTTAGTCGAGCCATCTGACGAAGGATTTGGCTTGTTGCCAACTTACGCATCTCATCTTCGATCATGTCTCGTTCAACCGACTTCGCAAGTGCAGTTAGCGGGTTATCTAGGTAACTACGGGTTACGCTGGTTGAGAACGTCTTTGAGCCTAGATCCGGGACAGTTACGCGGTATGAAGCGCGGAATGTCAGTTCTTTCTCTGCTGCACGAGTGTTTTGGTATAGAGACAGAGTTCGCTCACCTACGCTCTCACTAATAATATGCAGGTTAGGTGTATTCTCAGCCGGTGGCACAATTTCTACATCATTCATACGCAGTTGACCTTTCATCATACGTGTAAACGTACTGTATTGGTCGTAACTGGTTACGGAGATCTTGTTGAGTTCTTCTGGTACGGAGTAATCACCACGTAGGTGGAAACCACAGGCACTTAATAGGCTGACGGTTAAAACAACAACAGTAACTTTCAATGAAGATAGTGAAATCAGGCGCATTATTTGATGGCTCTCATGAAGGTAGAATACTTATTTAAAGGCTTTAGTTCGTTTGAGTGGTTAGGCTCAAGTCTAAAGCGCTTAAATAAGTAGACAGGGCAATTAGCTACCCTGTCTACAGACTGCTTTTGATGAACTAAGTTCGTTAATTCTTTAGCAATTGCATTGTGCTAACGAAATTAGTTAGCGACGATGTTTAGAAGCTTACCTGGTACGAAGATAACTTTACGGATAGTTAAGCCATCTAGGAACTTCTTAGCGTTCTCATCGTTTAGACCAAGCTCGCGAACTTGCTCTTCTGTTGCATCAGCAGCAACGGTTAGTTTCGCACGTAGCTTACCGTTGATCATTACAACGATAGTCTTCTCGTCTTCAACTAGCGCTTTCTCATCGAAAGTTGGCCATGTTGCTGAGTCTACGTTTGATTCACCAAGTGCAATCCACATTTCGTAAGAGATGTGTGGAGTCATTGGGTAAAGCATGCGTACTACCGCTTTTAGCGCTTCATCAAGGATTGCACGATCTTGTACAGATTCTTGAGGCGCTTTCGCCAGCTTGTTCATCAGTTCCATGATTGCAGCGATTGCCGTGTTGAACGTTTGGCGGCGGCCAATATCGTCCGTTACTTTCGCGATAGTTTTATGGATATCACGACGAAGTGCTTTTTGGTCGCCAGATAGCGCAGAAGCATCAACAGATTCAGCAGCACCCTTAGAAGAGTGAGCGTGAACCAATTTCCAAACACGTTTAAGGAAGCGGTTAGCCCCTTCAACGCCAGACTCTTGCCACTCAAGCGTCATGTCTGCAGGTGATGCAAACATCATGAATAGACGTACTGTATCAGCGCCGTACTTGTCTACCATCTCTTGTGGGTCGATACCGTTGTTCTTAGACTTAGACATTTTGATCATGCCTGAGTGTTCAACTTCACGACCTTGATCGTCGACTGCTTTTTCGATGCGACCTTTACCGTCACGTTCAACCGTTACGTCAGTCGGTGCAATCCACTCTTTGGTGCCTTTTTCGTTTTCGTGATAGAACGCGTCAGCCAGAACCATGCCTTGACATAGTAGTTGCTTGAACGGTTCATCAGACGTCACGTAGCCAGCATCACGTAGAAGCTTATGGAAGAAACGAGAGTAAAGCAGGTGCATACAAGCGTGCTCGATACCACCAACGTATTGGTCAACTGGTAGCCAGTAGTTTGCTTTCTCTGGATCTAGAATGTCGTCTGCTTGCGGTGAACAGTAACGTGCGTAGTACCAAGAAGACTCCATAAACGTATCGAACGTGTCAGTCTCACGTAGAGCGGGTTCGCCGTTGAATGTTGTTTCAGCCCAAGACTTGTCAGCCTTGATTGGGCTCGTTACGCCATCCATTACTACATCTTCAGGAAGAATGACTGGCAGTTGGTCTGCTGGTACTGGGTGAACTTCACCGTCTTCAGTGGTTACCATTGGGATTGGAGCGCCCCAGTAACGTTGACGAGATACACCCCAGTCACGTAGACGGAAGTTTACTGTCTTCTTACCTTTGCCTTCAGCTTCAAGCTTCGCAGCAATTGCATCGAATGCTTCTTGGAACGCAAGACCATCGAATTCACCAGAATCAAACAGTACACCTTTTTCAGTGTAAGCCGCTTCAGACACGTCTAGTTCAGAACCATCTTCAGGTTTGATTACTGGGATGATATCGATGCCGTACTTAGTTGCGAACTCGTAGTCACGTTGATCGTGAGCAGGAACCGCCATTACCGCACCTGTGCCGTAATCCATAAGTACGAAGTTTGCTACGTATACAGGAACAATACGACCGTTAAGAGGGTGGATAGCCGTTAGGCCAGTATCCATACCTTTCTTTTCCATCGTTGCGAGTTCAGCTTCAGCAACTTTAGTGTTACGACACTCTTCAACGAATGCAGCAAGCTCTGGGTTGTTCTTCGATGCTTTCTCTGCAAGAGGGTGACCTGCAGCGATACCAACGTAAGAAACACCCATTAGTGTATCTGGACGTGTTGTGTACACTTCTAATGGTGCTTCTTCGCCGTTAACAGCGAAAGATAGCTCAACACCTTCAGAGCGGCCGATCCAGTTGCGCTGCATGGTCTTAACCATTTCAGGCCAACCTTCAAGGTTGTCTAGATCGTCTAGTAGCTCTTGAGCGTACTCAGTGATTTTAATAAACCACTGTGGAATTTTCTTTTGCTCTACTGGAGTGTCACAACGCCAGCAACAACCGTCTTCTACTTGCTCATTTGCCAGTACTGTTTGGTCGTTTGGACACCAGTTCACTGAAGATGTCTTCTTGTAAACCAGGCCTTTTTCGTAAAGCTTAGTGAAGAACTCTTGTTCCCAACGGTAGTACTCTGGAGTACACGTTGCGAATTCACGGTTCCAGTCGTAACCAAAGCCTAGAAGCTTAAGCTGGTTCTTCATGTACTCAATGTTTTCGTAAGTCCATGGTGCAGGTGCTGTATTGTTTTTAACAGCGGCGTTTTCTGCAGGTAGGCCGAATGCATCCCAACCAATTGGCTGCATTACGTTTTTGCCTTGTAGACGTTGGAAACGAGATACCACATCACCGATGGTGTAGTTACGCACGTGACCCATGTGCAGTCGGCCACTTGGGTAAGGGAACATAGAAAGACAGTAGAATTTTTCTTTGTTTGGGTCTTCACTTACAACGAAAGTCTCGCTGTTATCCCAGTGTTGTTGAACCTTTTGTTCAATCTCTTGCGGGTTATATTGTTCTTGCATCGATGGTATCCGGTTATCTTGGAATTTGTGAGTTCGGTTAGAACAGAATCTTACAGATCGTCATAGAATACCTAAAGGAGCTGAGTACAACAATAGTTATACCCTTCATACTTGCAGTTGCCGCTTAGTAGATTGTGTAATTTTCACTGAATTTCGCAGGGCAACTATACTTAAGAGTATGAATTGCATTTGTTTGTAAGCGGGAGTGCATTGCAGCGCATCCGTTTGCTCACTAAAAGGTTGGTTATCTTAAGGAGGTTGTTATGCCGAAGAAAAAAGCGCTCTATGAAGAAGTCGTCGAAGAGGTGATTGAAACGCTGAAGCATAGCCCTGAAGAGCTCAACAACAAAATCGAAACGTCGGGCAAGTTTGCGAAAGCAGCTAATGATATGACTAAAGATGAGCTTTCATTGATCTCTGCCTACGTGAAGTCGGACTTAAAAGAGTTTTCCGAAAGCTATGAAGAGAGTAAAAGCGGTCCATTCTATTTGATGATTGCGGACTCTATTTGGCAAGGGCTGTTGGATATTACTGATCGTACTAAGGTGGAATGGGTTGAACTGTTCCAAGACTTAGAACACCAAGGCTTGTATCAAGCGGGTGAAGTCATTGGCTTGGGAACCTTAGTATGTGACGAGTGTGGTCACCAAACCGAATATAACCACCCAACCAATATCATTCCATGCATTAAATGTGGTTCTAAAGGGTTTAGTCGTAAAGCCCTTAAACCGTAAGCTTCTGAACCATAGTGTATCAACGCAAAACCACAGCAATGAAAAAGGGTTGACCCGATCAGTCAACCCTCAAATCACTTTTCGTCGAATCTAGCTTTTTGGCTTTCTAATTACCCAACCAATCACCAAGCTGAGCATCGCCCAGATATACAGTGGCCAAGTACCTACTGTGTGATAAGGCGTTTGACCATCCGTTGAAATGAGTTCAGCTTTTAACACTGCCGTTTCAAACTGAGGCACTTGCTTGATTATATTGCCTTTGTAATCAGTAACTGCCGTCACACCGTTGTTGGTCGAGCGAATAACCGGCTTACCAAGCTCCAGAGCACGCATCTGTGCAATTTCCATATGTTGCAGAGGGCCAATCGAACGACCAAACCACGCATCGTTAGAGAGCGTTAAAATAAAGTCAGTCTCGTCGGTTACGTTCTGTCTAACTTGATCATTAAAGATGATCTCATAACACAGTGCCGGCGCTAAGTGACGACCATTTGCCACTATGTTTGGTTGAACAAAGTCGCCACGGCTAAATGATGACATTGGCAAGTTAAAGAAAGGTGCTAATGGACGCAAGATATCTTCAAACGGCACAAACTCACCAAATGGTAACAGGTGGTGTTTATGGTAGCGTTCGTCTGGATCGTAGCTGTACTCACCGTATGGATTCACACCGAGAGAAAGAACACTGTTGTAGTATTTCTTATCTTCAGACTGATTCAGCACACCGGTAATGATCGAACTGTTGTTCATCTTCGCTGCGCTATCCAAGTTACGTAGGAAAGATGGGATCTCAACTTCGAATGCTGGAATAGCCGCTTCAGGCCAGATGATGATATCCGCTCCCCAGTTTTCTCTGCTTAGGTCGGTGTACTTCATCATGGTTGGCCAGCGATGACTCGGTAGCCATTTACTGTCTTGATCGACGTTGCCTTGTATCAAGACGACTGACGTGGTTTTTTCAGGGTTCGGCGTGACCCAGTCGATGTTGCGAATACCAAAGCCTGCACTAAATACGACGGCGGGAATGAGAGCGATGCTCCAAGCCCGGTTAACAATCGCATAAGTGAATGCAGAGGCTGAAACAATGATCGCTAAAGTTACTAGCTCTACGCCGCCAATCGGTGCAAATGAACCCAATGGCGAATCGATTTGGCTGTAGCCTAACCAAAGCCAAGGGAAGCCCGTCATTACCCAGCCACGCAGCCAATCACAGACTAGCCAGAATGCAGGAGCTGCAAGGAAAAAGCGGCTTAGGTTATTGGCAGGGAAGAATTTATTCAAACCCCAGGTAAATAGCCCTGAATAAACGGCTAGGTAGCCAACAAGCAATGCCATCAAAAATAGGTTGGCTGCCAGTGGCATGCCGCCAAAACCATCAATGCTGACGTATACCCAGCTGATACCTGTGGTGAATTGACCTAAACCCCATGCGTAGCCAATCCAAAGCGCACTTTTAGGAGAGCGGTTGTGGATCAGTAACAGCAACAAAGCTGGGCTGAGAATAGCAAGAGGCCATATAGAGTATGGAGCGAATGAAAGGGTGGTTATAGCGCCAACAAAAACGGCCGCAAGCGGCCGTAATAGGCGATGAATAAAGGTATTAGTCATCTAATTTCTGTCATCTCTTTAGAGAGAAGTTGTTATTCTTCGATAGTCGGAAGAGGCTGTTCGTCAGGAATGGTTACCTGTAGCTGAATCACACGACGGTTATCTGCTGATGTTATTTTGAAATGGTAGTTTTCGATTTCTACAATTTCGCCACGAACCGGCAGGTGGCCGAGTGCTGTCATAACCATGCCGCCTACCGTATCCACTTCGTCGTCACTAAAGGCAGTGTTAAACGTATCGTTGAACTCTTCAATAGTGGTTAAAGCTTTTACAGAGAAGGTATGCTTACTCAGCTTACGAATATCTAGCTCTTCTTCATCGTCGAACTCGTCTTCAATTTCACCAACGATTTCTTCGAGGATATCTTCAATGGTTACCAGGCCAGAAACTCCACCAAACTCATCGACAACGATAGACATGTGGTAACGCTCTTCTTGGAACTCCTTAAGCAGGCGATCAACTCGCTTACTTTCAGGAACAACCACGACAGGGCGAATCACTTGTTCGATATCAAATGGAGCACTTTCTGAACCCAAATACTTAAGTAGGTCCTTCGCTAATAGAATGCCTTCAACATGGTCTTTATCTTCACTGATCACTGGGTAGCGAGAGTGTTGAGCATCAGTAATGAGCGCAATCAATGTATCTAGATCATCTGTGCGTTCAACTGTAACCATTTGAGAGCGAGGCAGCATGATATCGCGTACTCGCATCTCTGAAATTTCCATAACACCCTCGAGCATGTCGCGTGTGTCGTGGTCAATTAGGTCATTAATTTCTGAGTCGCGGATTACATCTACGAGCTCTTGGCGATCTTTTACTTCACCTTGAAATAGTTGGCCTAGGCGTTCAAAGAAGGACTTTCTACTCGGACCTTCAGATTTTTTACTTCCCTCAGAAGTGGGGGGGTTACCTTCGTTCATGATTTCTCAAAAAATAACGCTATCAGAAGTGTGATAGCACACGTTACAACTCAGATTCCTGTGAAAATCACAGGTTCGATGAGTTATTGTTTCTCTGCAACCTACTTTACTAGAATCAATTTACTTTTCTAGAATGTAAGGGTCTTCAAACCCCATAGATTGCATGATTTCTGTCTCGAGTGACTCCATCTCTTCAGCTTCATCATCTTCGATATGATCATAACCTAGCAGATGCAGACTGCCATGTACAACCATATGAGCCCAGTGTGCTAGCAGAGGCTTACTTTGCTCTTCTGCTTCTTTTTCGACAACTTGGCGGCAGATAATGAGGTCGCCCAGTAGATCTAACTCGATCCCTGGAGGAGCCTCGAATGGAAAAGACAACACGTTAGTTGGCTTATCTTTGCCACGATATTCATGATTGAGCTGGTGGCTTTCTTGTGTATCAACGATACGAACCGTCAACTCAGCGTTCTCTTGAAACTGAGGAATTGTCTTGTCCAACCAAAGCTGAATATCTTGCTCAGTTGGAAGACCTTGCTCATTTTCGACCGCTAATTGCAGGTCTAGTTCAATAGACATCTATTTATCACCTTGTTCTGCAATTACAGAGCTATTTTGTGTTGCTAATTGTGTCGTAACTACCTGCTGAGCCTCAAGAAGTTTGGCTTCACGCTCTTCACGTTTACGCTTTTCAAACTCTTTGCGCTCTTTCTGGTCTTTTGCTTCCCACTTCTCGTATGCGTTGACGATACGAGCAACTACAGGGTGACGAACGACGTCTTCAGACATGAAGAAGTTAAAGCTAATGTCGTCGACTTCATTGAGCACTTCAGTCGCATGGCGTAAGCCTGATTTTGCACCACGAGGTAAATCGATTTGCGTAATATCACCTGTGATCACAGCGCGTGAGTTAAAACCGATACGGGTTAAGAACATCTTCATCTGTTCTACCGTGGTGTTTTGGCTCTCATCAAGAATGATAAACGCATCATTCAATGTACGACCACGCATGTAAGCCAGTGGCGCAACTTCAATTACGTTACGTTCAATCAGCTTCTCAACTCGCTCAAAGCCAAGCATCTCAAACAGCGCATCGTAAAGTGGACGTAAATATGGGTCTACTTTTTGGCTTAAATCACCCGGTAGGAAACCAAGCTTCTCACCGGCTTCAACAGCAGGACGAGTCAGTAGGATTCGGCGAACCTCTTGGCGTTCAAGTGCATCAACTGCTGCAGCAACGGCTAAGTAGGTTTTACCTGTACCTGCTGGCCCAATACCAAAGGTGATGTCATGAGTCACCATGTTCATTAGGTACTGTGCTTGGTTTGGCGTTCGAGGTTTGATGACGCCTTTTTTAGTCTTAATGGTCACTTCTTTGCCGTAGTCAATTTCAGACTCGACGTGTTGCTCCAAAATGCCTGACTCGGTGATCGCCAGATGTATTTGCTCTGGTTCGATATCGATTATGTTGCCTTTAACTGGAGCCGTTTCAACATAGAGGTGTTTGATGATGTCTAAAGCTGCGGCTGTAGTGTGAGGCTTACCAACAATGGTGAAAAAGTTGCTACGGTAATTAATCTCAACGCCCAGACGACGCTCAAGATGCTTGATGTTGTCGTCAAATGGTCCGCATAAACTTGCCAAGCGCTTGTTGTCTGCTGGTTCTAGATTTATCTCTAAGGTAACGATTTTATTGCTCAAATTAGCCTCTCATTTTGTGCCACTCACTCTTAAATAAAACAAAGAGCAAAAAGCCCGATTTAGACCGGGCTTCTGATGGTGATATCCCTATTTCTAAGATGGTCACTTAGTTAGGTAATTTCAAGCTTTGTGTTTGCGCTTTGTGCTCAAACAGTTGTATTGCCTATGGCGTAAATGTCGCTACACCTAGCTCGTCTTCACGTTTTGTTTTTTCCATCATTTCTGCTGGAGTCATAACAACGCGTAGACCCATGTCTTTTTCTGTACGAACCAGTTCACCACGTAGTGAGTTGGTGTAAACCTCAGTGATCTTCACATCTACGAATTGACCGATTAGGTCTGCAGAACCTTCGAAGTTCACAACACGGCTGTTTTCTGTACGGCCGCGAAGTTCCATTAGGTTCTTTCTTGATGGGCCTTCAACAAGGATACGTTGCTCTGTGCCTAACATTAGACGAGAGAAACGCATAGCTTGTGTGTTTACCGTTTGCTGCAGTTCGTACAGACGATCTTTCTTCTCTTGTGCTGGTACATCACATGGGTAATCTGCCGCTGGCGTACCTGGACGTGGAGAGAAAACAAAGCTGAAGCTCATATCGAAATCAACGTCTTTAATTAGCTTCATTGTATCTTGGAAGTCTTGCTTAGACTCACCAGGGAAACCAACAATAAAGTCAGAGCTGATTTGAATGTCAGGGCGAGCTTTACGCAGTTTACGGATAATAGATTTGTACTCGATAGCCGTATGTGGGCGCTTCATCATCGTAAGAATACGGTCACTACCACTTTGTACTGGTAGGTGAAGGAAGCTCACTAGCTCTGGTGTGTCTTTGTAAACTTCAATGATGTCGTCACCAAACTCAAGCGGGTGGCTTGTTGTGAAACGAATACGGTCGATACCGTCGATAGAAGCAACAAGACGAAGCAGTTCTGCGAATGAACAGATATCGCCTTCGTGTGTTGGACCGCGGTATGCGTTTACGTTTTGACCTAGCAGGTTAACTTCACGTACGCCTTGCTCTGCAAGTTGAGCAACTTCGAAAAGTACATCATCCATTGGACGGCTAACTTCTTCGCCACGTGTGTATGGTACAACGCAGTAAGTACAGTATTTAGAACAACCTTCCATGATAGAAACGAACGCCGTCGCGCCTTCAGCTTTTGGCTCTGGCAGGTTATCGAACTTTTCGATCTCTGGGAAAGAGATATCCATTACTGGCTTTTCGTTAGACAGTGATGATTTAATCATCTCTGGCAAACGGTGTAATGTTTGTGGGCCAAAGATAACGTCTACGTAAGGTGCACGTTGACGAATGTGATCACCTTCTTGAGTCGCTACACAGCCACCCACACCGATCACCACACCTTCTTTTTTATCTTTAAGCGTTTTCCAACGACCAAGCTGGTGGAATACTTTTTCTTGCGCTTTTTCGCGGATAGAACAAGTATTCAATAGTAGTACGTCTGCTTCCTCAGGTACTTCAGTTAGCTCATAGCCATTTGCAGCGTTAAGCAGGTCGGCCATTTTTGATGAATCATATTCATTCATCTGACAGCCCCAAGTTTTAATTAGCAGTTTCTTACTCATTATATGTTCGCTCGATCGTTAGTTTAATTTAAGGGAGCAAATCGCCCATTATTCATCCGCTAGCCCCGTTTGTCATAATTCGGTATTCAATTTTATGACAGGCTCTAGCGGCAAGCGGCGTATTGTACTGGTTTCAAAACCGACTGACTAGTAGTCTGAACAAATCTCTTATGTAGTGGTTTTTATTATCGTTAACGCCATATGCCATAAGGGATAACCCTTTTTTCGAATAAGGTTTTTGGTTACAAGTTAGTTATGAAAAAGTACAATCAAAAACAGTCAAAGAATCAAACTGATAAGTACGAAATATGAACAGTTACGATATTGTAGTAGTCGGTGGCGGCATGGTTGGCGCAGCAACAGCAATCGGTTTTGCAAAGCAAGGTCTGAGTGTTGCGGTGATCGAAGGTTTTGCCCCACAAGCTTTTGATGAATCGCAAGCGATGGACATTCGTGTGTCAGCGATTTCTCAAGCATCGGTCGATTTGCTTGAAGATCTTGGTGCATGGCAAAGTATTGCAGCAATGCGAGTGTGTTCTTATAAACGTTTAGAGACGTGGGAGCACCCAGAGTGTCGTACTCGATTTGATGCTGCCTCACTAGACCTTCCTCGTTTGGGCTATATCGTTGAGAACAGACTCATTCAATTAGGTTTATGGTCTCAATTTGATGCCTACGACAATCTCGAACTGTTATGCCCAGAAAAGCTCGATGTGATTGAGTTTGGTGAAATCAATATCGTAAAGCTTCAATCAGGGGCTGAGTTGTCTGCGAAGTGGGTGGTTGGTGCTGATGGTGCGAATTCAGCCGTTCGCCAACAAGCTGGAATTGGCATCACGGCTTGGGATTATCGACAACACTGTATGCTTATCAATGTAGAAACAGAACAACCTCAGCAAGATATTACTTGGCAGCAATTTCTACCAAGTGGCCCTCGTTCATTTTTGCCTTTGTGTTCTCTAACCTCTGACGGTCAAGAAGTCGGGCTGGGCTCGTTAGTTTGGTATGATTCTCCACTGCGTATTAAGCAACTGTCAGCAATGGCCCCTGAAAAACTACGTAACGAAGTACTTACTCACTTTCCTAAAGAGTTAGGTGATATCAAAGTCTTGAATTCGGGTTCTTTTCCTCTGACACGACGTCATGCTCAATCATACTCGAAGAATAACTGTATTTTGGTCGGAGACTCTGCGCATACCATCAACCCTTTGGCTGGGCAGGGTGTTAACTTAGGCTTCAAAGATGTATCAGTACTGCTGGATGTCACCAAAGAAAAGGGTGAATTGAACCAGTCTGTAGCAAGACGCTATGAAGTGATAAGAAGAGGCGACAATCTAATGATGCAAAGTGGCATGGATTTCTTCTACAAGACATTCAGCAACGACATTGGCCCACTGAAATTTGTACGTAATGCTGCTCTAAAACTAGCTGAAAATTCAGGCCCGATTAAAGCTCAAGTATTGAAATACGCTTTGGGTCTCTAATTGAGCGTTTAAGACTGCTTATGAAAAGAAGGAGAGCGAATGCTCTCCTTTTTTGTATCAGATGACTACTATCGCTGTTGCGTCACACAAACCGGTGCATCGATCTCTAAAGAGTACCCTGTATAAACCAAAGACCCATCTTCATTATCTCGCTTGAATGAGGTGATGTTGTTGGAGTGCTGGTTGGCGGCGATAAGCCATTTCCCATCGTTCGTTATATGGAAGTCTCTTGGGAATTTGCCTTCAGTGTCGTAGCTATCAATGAAAGTCAGCCTTTGAGTCTCAGAGTCGATTTTGAAGCTACTGATTCTTGATTGGTGTCGACATGACACATAAAGGAATTGCTCATCAGGCGATAGCTTAATCGCAGCTGCGGCTTCTCCCTTCTCCATATTAGGCAATGCATCAATCTCTTCCACTACATTCCAAATGCCTAAAACCTTTTCCAAAGTCAGCAACGTTTCAGAGAGTTCACAGACCACATAGGCTCTGTCTTCAGCTTTGTTAAAGATTAAATGGCGAGGTCCATTGCCGGCGGGCACCTTAATAGACTGCATTGGCTCATCAAGGAACTCTTCTTGCTCTTCATCAAAGCAATAGAAGTTGATGCGATCGGTGCCGAGATCGACAGTCACAAACTGTGGTGAGTTTTGTAAGAACAGGCATTGATGGGCGTGTGGGCTAGTTTGTCTCTCTTTGTTTGGCCCGGAACCAACCATCTGGATTGTTTTGAGTCGTTTATCGATGCTGCCGTTGATACTTAAGCTAAAAATATCGAATGTGCCTGATGAGTATTGCGACGTGATAGCAAACTTATTGTGTGGATCTATCACGACGTGACAAGGGTGATCTCCCGAGATGAGGCTTGTATTGTGTGTTAGCTGTGAATCAACATTAGGTATATGAATGAGCTGGGGCTGTTTTTGCTGGTCCACTTCCGATGCAGTATAGATCCCAGTCTTTGTTACAGTAATAAAAGAGGGGTTAGTACATTTGATGATCAGCTCTAGAGGTAATAGTTTTCCTGTTTCTAGATCTAACTGAGTTTGATAAACACCTTGGCTTTTACTTGGTGTATCTGTGTAGCAACCGATCGTTAAGGGGAGGGGTTTCATAGGCTAGTCATACTCAATTAGAAAATGGAGCTGACATTGTCTTATAAAATCGTATTAAAAGTGAGGTTATAGAAGAGAATACTTGGTGACTTGGCTAGCAGATTTGCATATTCCAGATAAAACAAAACCCAGCTAAAAAGCTGGGTTCTATTTAATGATGGTGCGGTCGGAGAGACTTGAACTCTCACACCTCTCGGCGCCAGAACCTAAAT